>CAYNIK010000072.1:0-6432 GCA_964397145.1 uncultured Limnohabitans sp. | reverse complement strand
CTTGCATTCCTCCGTACACATTGTAAGGCACTTCATTGTCCACATTGATGTGGTAAAACTGACCTACAGTAATTCCTTCTGCGAAAAACCAAGTTTTACCCATGTCTCGAGAAATATTCAAACCTCCATCATTACCATTGATCAATAGGGAAGGGTCATTTGGATTGATGTACCAGGCATGGTGGTCAGGGTGTACGCCTTCGTAAGAAAGGAGTTCTCTGAAGCTCTTCCCTCCATCTTCTGTAATTCCTACTCTGGAGTACAAGGTGTACACTCGGTTTTCATTTTTAGGATCGGCATGGATCTCAAAGTAATAAAAAGGTCGGTCACCAATCTCTGCCTTGTCATTGATCATAGTGAATTTTTCCCCTCCGTCTTCGGAAACATACAATGCGTTTTTGGAGGATTCGATCAATGCATATACTTTACTACTATTGGCTTTAGAAATGGCTAGTCCCATTCTTCCTAGATTTCCTTTAGGAAGCCCATTCTCTTCTGCAGTTAATTTCTTCCAATTATCTCCGCCATCCTGAGTTACATAAAGTCCAGAACTAGCTCCCCCAGACTCAAAAAACCAAGGATAACGTCTGTGTTCCCACATATTGACAAAAATCTTATTGGGGTTGTTTGGGTCCATGATCATTTCACCCACACCAGTCTTATTGTCTACATAGAGAATTTTCTTCCAGGTTTTTCCACCATCAGTAGTCTTGTATACCCCACGATCCTCTTGTGTGCCCCAAGGAGAACCAATAGCACCTACAAATACGGTGTTGGGATCATCCGGATGAACAATAATTCTGTGGATTGCGCGGGTTTTTTCAAGCCCCATGAGTTGCCAGGTTTTTCCAGCATCCATAGATCGGTAGACTCCGTAACCCATATTCAGGGAGTTTCTTGGATTTCCTTCTCCAGTACCTACCCAAATGATGTTTGGATTTTTTTGATAAATGGAAATGGAACCAATAGAATGGACCTTTTCATTATCAAAAATAGGTTCCCAAGTAATACCTCCCGAAGTAGACTTCCAAAGGCCTCCAGAAGCGGAACCAGCATACATGGTGGTTGGATCATCGTCTACTGCGTCGATGGCAGTAATTCTACCACTCATCGCACCGGGACCAATGCTTCGAGCTTTCATGGACTTAAACACGTCCATGTTGACCTGCTGTGCTTGCACGCTTAGTTGCAGCATAGCTAGGAAAATTAAAAGAACTATTTTTTTCATGTGACTAAAGATGGTTTCAATTTTTTCCAAGTAAACCAATTTTACTGATTTTCAAGGATGAATTTACTTCAAAGGGAGTGATTGTTTGGGAAGCAGGACTATTTTTTTATACATGGTTTGGGGAAAGCTTGCTTTTTGATTTTCTTTAAGAAAAAATAAAAAATGGCAAAATATAAATTTAGGTCCTTGTTAGGACTTTTCTTTTTTACGGCAATTCACCTTGGATACGCACAAAATGGTCGTTTTCAGCAAGCTGTTGCCTACCAAATGGAAGTAGCTATGGATGTGGCTACCAATCGGTACCAAGGAAAGCAGGTCCTAGCCTACACCAATAATTCTCCGGATACCTTAACACGGGTATTTTATCATCTGTATTTCAATGCCTTCCAACCTGGCAGTATGATGGACGTACGGTCCCGTACGATTGCTGATCCAGATCAGCGCGTAAAGGATCGAATATCCAAATTAACTCCAGAGGAAATTGGCTACCTCCACGCCACAAGTTTGACCATGAATGGCAAGGCAGTGTCTTTCAAGGAGGTGGGAACTATATTGGAAGTGGAGTTGAAAGAGCCAATCTTGCCCAATTCTACTGTAAGGTTTGAAATGGCTTTTGAAGGACAAGTGCCCCTTCAAGTAAGACGATCCGGAAGAGATTCTGAAGAAGGGGTTCGTTATTCCATGTCGCAGTGGTATCCCAAGATGGCCAATTACGATGAGCAAGGTTGGCATGCCAATCCTTACGTAGGTAGGGAATTTTATGGGATCTGGGGCGATTTTGATGTAAAAATCACCATTGACAAAACCTACACAATTGGCGGTACTGGATACCTCCAAAACCCGAATCAAATCGGGCATGGTTACCAAGATGAGGGCTTCAAGGTGCCGGAGCCAAAGGGAAAAACCTTGACTTGGCATTTTGTTGCGCCACAGGTACATGATTTCATGTGGGCCGCAGACAATAAGTACAAACACGATAAGGTACAGATGGCAAACGGCATTACTGTGCACCATTTTTATATTCCTGGTGAGAAGACCACGGAGAACTGGGAAAAGTTGAAGGAGTTTACTCCTAAGGCGATTGACTTCTTGTCAAAGAATTTCGGACAGTATCCTTACAAGCAATTTTCAGTGGTACAAGGTGGTGATGGAGGGATGGAATATGCGATGTCTACCTTGATTACTGGGGAGCGTTCCTTATCAAGTTTGGTAGGAGTGATGGTACATGAATTGGCGCATAGCTGGTTTCATGGAGTGCTAGCTTCCAACGAATCCTTATATCCTTGGATGGACGAAGGTTTTACTTCCTACGCTTCGAATTTGGCGATGGCAGCCATGTTCCAGCCCAATTCCTCACCTCACCGAAGTTCGTATAGTGGATACTACCGGTTGGTGAAGTCTGGCTTGGAAGAGCCCATGTCTACGCATGCAGATCATTACCAAACTAATTCAGCCTACAGTGCAGCTGCCTACAGCAAGGGAGCGGTGTTCTTAGCTCAATTGGGCTATGTAATCGGTGATTCTGTTCGTGATCGCGGGATGCTACGCTACTGGAATACATGGAAGTTTAAACATCCAAATGTAAACGATCTGGTTCGTGTGATGGAAAAAGAAAGTGGATTGGAATTGGATTGGTACAAAGAGTACTTTGTCAATTCAACCAAAACGATTGATTACGCGGTCAAAGAAGTAAAAGCTTCTGAGGAAGGGACTTCGATTACCTTGGAAAGAGTTGGGGCGATGCCTATGCCAGTAGATGTGGTAATCACGTATAAAGATGGTACTCAGGAGTTGGTGTACCTACCTTTGGAAATGATGCGTGGGGAGAAAAAAGCAGAGGCAAATGCACCAAAGGTTATTTTAAGTCAGGATTGGCCATGGACAAATCCCACCCAGACGATTACTTTAAAAAGAGCATTGGATACGATTAAATCGGTAGAAATTGATCCAACGAAGCGTATGGCTGATATACAAGTAGAAAATAATAAAGTGGAGTTTTAGGCTCCACTTTGACTTAAACTCAAAAAAAAAGGTGGGGTAACCCACCTTTTTTATTAGAATCAACCTGCGTTTTTCTTTTCCTGTACTTCAGTACGGATAGCTTGCGCTAGGTTTTTCAAATCTTGCATACCTTTTCTAACGCGGGTACCTGCAGCTTGATTTCCTTTGTCATAGAACTTTTCGAAGTCAGCTTCCAAGCTCATTACTAGATTTTTTACTTCGCTAAATTTGCTCATAGTAAAAGTTTTTTAGGGTTGATGATAAGTTTATAAGGGTCTAATATAGGCCAAATACTTTCTATTTCAATTCAGAGGCGCTTTTTTTTGTTTTTTTTTTATTCTCCAAAAGAAAGTGCCAGCTCAGAATTCTTGTAAACTCCAGAAGTAAGCTTGTCTTTGACTGCAGCAAAAGCTTTAACCGTCATGTTTACATCATCCAAGGTATGTACTGCAGTAGGAATTAAACGCAAGATAATCATGCCTTTAGGGATTACAGGATAGATTACCACGGAGCAGAAGATTCCAAAATTCTCTCTTAAGTCCATTGAAAGTGCCGCAGCCTCACCCACAGTGCCATTTAGCACTACTGGGGTTACAGGTGAATTGGATTTTCCTGTGCTGAATCCATTTTCGAGTAAGCCTTTACGAAGTGCATGTACAATTTTCCAAAGATTGTCCTTTAATTCAGGCTGACTTCTTAGCATGTCTAGTCTTTTGAGGGCTCCTTCAACCAATAGCATAGGCAAGGATTTCGCAAAAATTTGAGAACGCATGTTGTATCTTAAAAACAAGATTACGTCAGCATCGCCTGCGATGAAGGCACCAATGGAGGCCATGGATTTGGCGAAGGTAGAAAAGTACAAATCAATTTGATCTTGTACTCCTTGCTCTTCTCCTGTACCTGCTCCAGTTTTACCCATGGTACCAAATCCATGCGCATCGTCAACCAACAAGCGGAAATCAAATTTCTTTTTCAATTCAACGATTTCCTTAAGCTTACCTTGATCACCAGTCATTCCGAATACACCTTCAGTGATCAAGAGGATTCCTCCGCCTGTTTCTTCTGCCAATTTGGTGGCTCGTTGTAATTGTTTCTCGCAGTTTTCAATGTCATTGTGCGGAAAAACATAACGCTTACCCAAGTGCATACGCAAGGCATCGATGATGCAAGCATGGCATTCGGAGTCATAAACTACGACGTCTTTTCTATCTAAAAGTGCATCAATGACTGACATGATGCCTTGATATCCGTAATTAAGGAGGTAGGATTTTTCTTTTCCTACAAATGAAGCAAGTTCGTCTTCCAATTGTTCGTGAAGATCAGTTTGACCTGACATCATGCGTGCTCCCATCGGATAAGCTGCCCCCCATTTAGCAGCTGCATCTGCATCCGCCTTTCGGATATCTGGATGGTTTGCAAGACCCAAGTAATTGTTTAAGCTCCAGGTTAGCACTTCTTTTCCTTTGAAATGCATTCTTGGGGCGATTTCACCCTCTAGTTTGGGAAATGACCAGTAGCCGTCAGCAAACTCAGAGTGCTTGCCTAATGGGCCCATATTCGTTTTTAACTTTGCAAATAGATCCAACGTCTTAAGAATTTAGAGTGTTCGAGGAAAAGGGTTCGTTTGTAAAACAGCCAAAAATAAGACTTATCTTACTTGGATGCAAAAAACAGTTTTTATACCTGTCGTGAAGTACGAAAGCTCAAAATAAATTCCTTATTTCGCTTTAGCTCTGTGGAGCAGCCCAAGTCAAACTTTAGCGTACTATGAAAAAAATCACCAAACTATTGGTTGCCAATCGAGGTGAAATAGCACTTCGAATCATGCGAACAGCCCGTGAGATGGGTATTGCCACCGTGGCTGTGTATTCTGAAGCCGACCGACTTTCACCTCACGTACGTTTTGCAGATGAAGCAAGATGCTTGGGGCCTGCACCTTCCAATCAATCCTATTTGGTAGCAGCGAATATTTTAGCAGTTTGTAAAGAGTTGGGAGTAGATGCCATCCACCCTGGATATGGATTCTTGTCCGAAAATGCCGCTTTCGCAAAGCAAGTGGAGGAAGCTGGTATCGTATTTATTGGGCCTTCTCCTGAATCCATCGAAGTGATGGGGTCCAAGCTTGCTGCCAAACAAGCGGTTGCAGCTTATGCTATTCCGCTTGTACCAGGTACCGAGGAAGCGATCGCTGATGTGACAGTTGCTAAAGCCAAAGCTAGAGAAATTGGATATCCTATTTTAATTAAGGCTTCTGCTGGTGGTGGGGGAAAAGGGATGCGTGTAGTAGAATCCGAGGCAGAGTTTGATGAACAAATGAATCGAGCGGTATCCGAAGCCATTTCCTCCTTTGGTGATGGGGCTGTTTTTATTGAAAAATACATTTCCTCACCTCGTCATATTGAAATACAGATTTTAGGGGATCAACATGGAAATGTGGTCTATTTATTTGAGCGTGAATGTTCCATTCAACGGCGCCATCAGAAGGTGATTGAAGAGGCACCGTCTCCTGTAGTTAGTCCAGCCATGCGAAAAGCGATGGGAGAGGCGGCCATTGGTGTTGCTAAGGCCTGCAACTACTATGGTGCTGGTACGGTGGAATTTATCGTGGACGAGCAGCTTAATTTTTATTTTCTTGAAATGAATACCCGACTTCAGGTGGAGCATCCGGTTACTGAGATGATTACGGGCAAGGATTTGGTTCGGGAGCAAATTTGGATTGCTGAGGGAAAGCCACTTTCTTTTGCTCAGGAGGAGTTAACTATCCAAGGTCATGCCGTAGAAGTACGCGTCTATGCTGAAGATCCGAAAAATAACTTTTTACCAGATATTGGAAGGCTGACAACTTATCGTCGTCCTCAAGGACCGGGAATACGGGTAGACGATGGATTTGAAGAAGGAATGGACATTCCAATTTATTACGATCCTATGATTGCCAAACTGATTGCCCATGGAGCAACCCGGCAGGAAGCAATCAATCGAATGATTCGTGCTATTGACGATTACCGAATCACTGGAATCCAAACCACCTTGGATTTCTGTCGCTTTGCTTTATCTCATGAGGCGTTTCAATCCGGGAAGTTTGACACCAAGTTTGTGGAGCGCTTTTTTAGTCCCGAACTTCTAGAGCCACAGTTTACAGAAGAAGAAAAAATTTTACTTGCCGCCTTGGCTGTTGAATTTTATGAAGCTGAGGACAAGCGAGT
>CAYNIK010000071.1:0-6436 GCA_964397145.1 uncultured Limnohabitans sp. | reverse complement strand
GGCTTTAGTCCTTTTGGAATGGGCATGTTTGATCCATTCTGGGGTCCTGGATGGGGATGGAGACCAGGATTCAACATGGGTTTAAGTCTTGGCTTCGGGAGCCCATTTTATTCACCTTTCAATCCTTACCTAGGATGGGGTAGATTCTATGACCCTTTCTGGGGTAGCAATGCCTGGGGTTCTCCTTGGGGATGGAATAGACCGATTTACACCACAGGGCCAATAATTATCCTTCCAGGAAATGAAAACCCAGGGAGAAATGTGGTGTATGGTGCCAGACCAAGCCGTGGCGCATCCATGAGCAATGGGGGTGGTGGAATCATGCAGCCAGGAGTAACACCCAATACCGCACGAGCTCAAGCAAGAGAAAATGTAGCCAATGCGAATGGTGCCTCTCCAAGAAGATTGGATGCCACAGAATCTCCTCGCTCTGCTACCCGTGATTTCAGCACCTCACAAAACGATTACTACTCTTCTGGAAGAAGTCGCGTTGAATCAACTACTAGAAATGTAAATTCTGCAGCTTCAGACAGAGGTACTGCGGCCACAAGCAGAAATGCAAGTCAGTCGGCAAGACCTTCTGCTATGCCTAGTAGCACAGGTAGAGGATACAATGCTTCCCCAAGCAGAAGCACCTACAGCACCGACCCGGATCGCGCAAGCAGTCCATCTTACACAAGATCATCTGGAGCAAATACAGGTACTCGATCGACTTCTTCCTATGGAAGAAGTGAGTCAAATGGTTACAGCACAGGAAGCGCGCCGAGCAGATCAAGCTCAAACTCTTCCAGCTTCAGCAATCCAAGCAGATCAAGCTCTGGTGCTAGCTATAGCGCACCAAGTAGAAGTTCAAGTGGATCCTCAGGTAGCGCGAGCTCAGGAGGATCCAGAGGAAGGGGGAATTAATTCCCCTTTTTTTTTGGAAAATTTATCCGAAAACAACCACAACTTCGTTACTATACCAACTTAACCCTTTCCTACATGAGGTTACTTACTTCAATTATTTGCCTTTGCCTGTTCACTACAGGGGGAGCTGTAGCCCAAAGCGGCTACTTTGAAGACGCATATCGATTTAGCAAAACCACACCTGCTGGCTCTGCACGAATTGTGGGGGTTGGAGGCACCCAATGGTCACTAGGTGGAGATGTGTCCAACTTAGCTGGTAACCCTGCGGGCCTAGGCTTCTTTCGATCCTCTGAAGCAAGCATTAGTTTAGGTTACGACCTTTGGGCTGCCGATGCTAGCTACTTGGATCAGACTAAATCCTACCGTACCTCAGACTTTTCACTTCCCAACTTAAGTTTTGTGGGGGCAAATCCAAAAGGACCATTGGAAAATGGCGCATTTAAAGGAGGTGCCTGGGGCTTCAGTATCCAACGAATCGCCAACTTTTCAAATGAGTTCGGTTATTATTCAGATAAGCTAGGCAATAGTTCAATTCTAGATTATTACCTCGCAGATGCTGCTGGAGTACCCGAAAGTCAAATCGAAAACCGTGGACTTACCGGCCTTGCCTACCAAACCTACCTAATCAATCCGATTACAGTAGATGGGAATGGAAAGCCAATCACCAATCCAAGAAACTACGATTCCTTTGTGCTAGGATTTCCTTTCCAAGATGAGAATGTGAGGCAAGAAGGAAGCGCTAGCCAGCTAAATTTTGGGTATGGAGCTAACTTCAATCACAAATTATTTGTTGGAGCAAGCTTAGGCGTACGCTCCATAGAATTCTCCTCCAAGAAAGAATACAATGAAGAATTTGGGGACCAGCCACTCCTCAATTCTTCTTTGTTCGAAAGCTTGTTTATCAACGGCACAGGAGTTAACCTCAACTTAGGATTGATCTACAAACCCATCGATTACGTGAACCTAGGGTTTGTACTTCAAACTCCAACAGCGTTTGCAATGAATGAAGAGTATGAAGCGAGCATGACCGCTGTCTTTGACAATTATTATTTTGCGCCAGAAGACAAGACCCTGGGAACAGAAACAGCTGTTTCTGACGTCATTTTGAGCAATTATGGTCTCTATACTCCCTTTAAAGTGGGCGGGGGAGCAACGGTGTTCTTAGGAAAATATGGATTCATTTCAGCTGATGTAGACTGGGTGGATTTTAGCGCTGCGCGACTAAGTTCCAGAGACTTTAACGAAGGTCCAGACAACCAAGTGATCCAAGACCTATACACCAGTACAGTGAACTACAGATTTGGAGCAGAGGGTAAATTGGAAAATTGGAGAATTCGTGCTGGATACGCACATATGGGTGATCCATTTTTGGACAACTCTGGCTTTGACCAAAGCACCCGGCAACTTTCCGGGGGGATTGGATTCCAGTTTGATGTGCTAAAGGTAGATTTTTCTTTAGTCAACCAGAACTTCAATTCCTTGTATCGAAGCTATAGAGTAGTAGATAACAATGGATTTAATTACGGCCCCTTGACTGAAATCAAAAATTCAATCACCTCTGCAGTGGTGACGGTAGGCTTCAACTTTTAAGTCTAGAAATCAATTCAACCAATAATAGCTCAGCGGAAAAGTCTTCCCCGCTGAGCTTTATTTTTGCTTGGTTGTAAAAAAACTCTCGGGACACCAACAAAGACTTAAGCTTTAACGTAATCTCCTCTTGATCTAGCCCTTGAAACAAGGGCCTTTGCTGTGCTTTTGAGGCTTGCAAACGACGAGAGATCGAACTCAAAGGCACATCCAAATAGACAGACACTGCATGGTCATGAATTAAGTCCATGTTGTCATTGAAACAAGGGGTACCTCCTCCTGATGCTAATATATAGGCACGATCTTGTTTTAAGGTATCTTGGAGTACCAATGACTCCCAGTCCCGGAAAGTCCCCTCTCCATGAATCGAAAAAATCTCTGAAATCTTTAACTGGTAGCGCTCTTCGATCAATTGGTCTAAATCCAAAAAAGGAAAATTCAATTCTTTGGCAAGTTGCTTGCCAAAGGTGCTTTTTCCCGATCCGGGCAATCCTACCAAAACTACTTTGAGCTGCTTATTCATCAAAACAAGTCCAGTACCTCCAACGCTTCTGGGGTATTGTTGTGATGGTATTTACCCACCACTACCCCATCCTTCAACAGCATAATTCCTGGGTTAGCGCGCATAATGGTTTTCACGACCGTAGCATCAGCTTGCAAGCCCTTAATCTTCCATCCATTTTTTGCAATTACAGCATCGATTTCTTCTTGGGTCGCTGCAGCCATAAAGATAAGTTCAACAGGAGCTTTTTCTAGTGAAGTAAAAAGTTGGCTTAGTGCATCTAAATTGGCATCACTCATTTTTGTCAAGTTGCTACTCAATAGAATCACCTTATTGCCTTGAAACAAATATTCGGCTTGATCACCTTCCGCATTCCAGGCTGCGAAATCAGAGATTTTTGGCAAGGCTTCTGGATTGTTCAGCGTCATTTCCACAAACTCGTAGCTTTCATCAGTAGGATACTGGTCTAGATAAACTAATTGGCCTCCCTTTTTCATGACATAGGTGTATACCAAGGGGGCTGAAGGCTGCATGTTTACTGGAATGCTGACCCCAATTTTGTAGGCTCTAAAATCAATAAATGGCAAATTCTGAATTGCATAAACAGCCAAGCCGATGGATAGCACGAAACTCGCACCAGCAGTGTAAGTAGCCCATTTCGGCGATTTCTGAGGAAGGTCTTTTCTAAAAAAGAATAGGAAGGAAATCAAAACCAACAAAATAATGTCCTTGTAAAAGGATTCCCAGGGAGTCAATTTGATGGCATCTCCAAAGCATCCACAATCCGTCACCTTATTGAAGTACGCCGAATAAAAGGTGAGGAAAGTAAAAAAAAGAATCATGCTGGCTAATGCCCAAACGGTCTCCTTGAGTCGTACCCCAATCAATAACATGATACCCAGTACTACTTCTGAAACCACCAAAAACACAGCAATTGGAAGTGCATAGGGCTTAAACAGGTGAAAAAAGGAGGCGATGTCATTGGAAAACACATCGAAATACTCTTCCAACTTGATGGCGGTACCCACAGGATCATTGATTTTAATCAATCCGGAAAACACAAATAGACCTCCGACCAATAGGCGGAGAATCCAAAAAAAGACCTGTTTATTCATGGTAACCTAATTTAATTAGACAAAAGACAGCATAATTAATCATGTCTTGGTAATTGGCTTCAATCCCCTCTGACACCAAGGTATTTCCTTGATTGTCTTCAATTTGTTTGACGCGAAATAGTTTCATGAGTACAATATCGGTCATGGAACTGACACGCATGTCTCTCCAGGCTTCCCCATAATCATGGTTCTTGTTTTCAAGAAGTCCTTTTGTAGCGGTAGTCCAGTGGTCATACAATGGCTCTAACTCTTCAAAGGGAATCTCCATACGTTCATCATCAGCAAGCGAAATTTGAATCAAGGCAATCAAGCAGTAGTTAATGATTCCTACAAACTCATCTACGATGGGGTCATTAACTTTTTGATTTCCTTTTTCCTGAATGGATCGAACCCGCTGCGCCTTGATAAAAATTTGATCTGTGAGGGAAGGCAGTCTCAAAATTCTCCAAGCTGTCCCATAATCAATGGTTTTCTTACGAAACAATTCTTTACATCGGGCAATTACTTCCTTATATTCGTTGCTAGTCTGCGTCTCCACACTACTGGATTTAAATTTTGCTGGATTTCCTATGATTTCTTCTACCGAAGATAAATTATTTCCCCAAAAATATACATTTCAAATCAAGGGATGCCTATACTCTTTAAATAAACCCAAGGTAATGGGAATCCTTAACTTGACGCCAGATTCTTTTTTTGAAGGCAGTCGGGTTACTGGAGACAAAAAGTCGGTGTTGGCAGAAGCTGAAAAAAAAATTAAAGAAGGAGCTGATTTTTTAGATTTGGGTGGATACAGTACACGACCCGGAGCAACTGACATTCCCATCTCAGAAGAAATTGCTCGAGTAATTCCAGCAATCTCAGAAATCAAAAAATCCTTCCCTGAAATACTGATTTCTATTGACACCTTCCGTTCTCAGGTAGCCAAAGCGGCAGTTGAGGCAGGAGCTGATCTTATAAATGACATTTCAGCAGGAAATTTAGACCCTGAAATGCTCCCCTTGGCAGCAAAACTGGGAGTCCCTTACATCGCGATGCACATGAAAGGAACACCCCAGAGCATGCAATCGGAAACAACTTATTCAGACCTAGTTCCAGATGTTTTGGCATATTTTTCTGAAAAAATTGAACAATTCAGAAAACTTGGCATTAAAGATGTAATCCTTGATCCTGGATTCGGATTTGCAAAAACTCGGGAGCAAAATTTCGAACTCTTGAGAAATCTGAGTAGCTTCAGACGATTGGGGTCTCCTATTCTTGTGGGAGTCTCTCGAAAATCGATGATTTATAAAACATTAGAAATCAGCGCTAATGAAGCATTGAACGGCACTACCGCCTTAAATATGTTTGCATTGTTGCATGGAGCTGATATCTTACGAGTACATGATGTAAAAGAAGCCAAAGAAACAATTGAACTAGCAGCACAACTCTACCCTTGAACTTACTTGTCAAAATAGGATTTTTAGATATCTCCATCGTCAATATGATTGATATTGCGTTGGTTGCAGCCCTATTGTATCAAGTTTACAAGCTTTTGAAAGGCTCTGTAGCGATTAAGATTTTCCTAGGTTTCCTTTCCCTCTATTTGATTTACTTGCTGGTACAGGCGGTGCGTATGGAGCTGCTAACTATCATCCTCGGCCAATTTATGGGGGTGGGTGTGATTGCCGCTATCATTATTTTTGCTCCAGAGTTTCGGAAATTCTTACTCATTCTAGGCCGATCTTCCATCTTTTCCGATGATAATGTATGGAAAGACTTCCTGTTTTTCTGGAGAAAAAAAGAAAACTCAGGATTTAACATCAGTCCCATCATCGATGCCGCCAAGGTCTTAGCAGGATCCAATACAGGCGCATTGATTGTCATTTCGAGTACGGTAGAGTTGAAGTTCTATGCGGAAAGTGGAGATATCCTCGATGCAGAATTGTCCAAGCGTTTGCTGATTTCGATTTTCAACAAGCATAGCCCACTTCACGATGGAGCAGTCATCATCCACAAAGGCAAAATCAAAGCCGCACGTTGTATTTTGCCAGTTACTGAACGAGAGGTCCCGGCACAATTTGGCCTACGCCACCGTGCAGGTATTGGGATGTCGGAAGCTACAGATGCCTTAATCCTTGTAATTTCTGAAGAAACAGGACAAATCTCCATGGCGAAAAATGGAAAGGTATTGCACAACCTTTCTTTTCAGGAAGTTCGAGAAATCATTAATGACTACCTCAACAACGAGGATTTGTATGACCGATTTGAAAATCTATCGGAACACGACTTTGCAAAGAAAAAAGGGTTGACCCCTAAAGTGACAGGATAAAAAAAGAGGGATTAAAAA
>CAYNIK010000070.1:0-6548 GCA_964397145.1 uncultured Limnohabitans sp. | reverse complement strand
TTGATGATGGTGTTGATGGGAGTCTATGTGCTTTCCTCCAAACGGTATGCAGATTTTGGCCTTCGAGTGCTTCGATTCATTCCCAATTGGACGCTTTGCCAGCGGATTTTGAAAATAGGTGTCCCTACCGGGTTTCAATTTATTTTTGAGGTATCAGCTTTCAGTGCAGCCGCCATTATGATGGGCTGGATAGGTGTCAATGCGCTCGCAGGACATCAAATCGCCTTAAACTTGGCTTCCATCAGTTACATGATGGCTACGGGCTTGGCCACAGCTGGGATGATTCGTGTCAGCCATTACATAGGCAAAGAAGACTTTAGAGGAATGCGCGAAGCTGGAATGGTTGCTTTTGGCATGGTGGCTACCTTCATGTTTGTTTGTGCACTGCTATTTTTCGTGCTTCGGTTTTTCCTTCCCACGCTATACATTGATGACCCTCAGGTTATTTCCTTAGCCGCCTCACTCTTGGTTTTGGCTGGGTTATTCCAACTTTCGGATGGGATCCAGGTGGTTGGTCTAGGTGTTCTTCGTGGTCTAGAAGATGTCAAGGTGCCCACTGTGGTGACTTTTTTGGCCTATTGGGGACTTGGACTTCCCCTTGGGTATGTTCTTGCCTTTGAAATGGGTTTTGCAGAAAAAGGAATTTGGATTGGATTGTTAATCGGGCTTACACTTACTGCAGGTATGTTGTTATACCGGTTTGACCAGCTTAGCAAAAGAAGGGTAAATTCCAAAACGGACGTATCTGCGGCATCCTAATTTTACAGTGGCGGCTGTGATTTTTAGGTGGTAAGAAGTATCTTAACGATTCAAAATTTTGTCTGTATGAATCGACTTCTGCTTACCATCGCCTTTTCCCTACTTCTTTATCCTGCCTTTGCCCAAGGGCCAGCTGTACTCTCTGTCCGTGAACAGGCAGCTGTGGTAGACGAATGGTTGGAAGATCGCATACAGCAAGTATTGCCAACACTAATGACCGAGACGGGCATTGATTTTTGGATAGTTGTTTCCCGCGAATACAACGAGGATCCCGTGATCCGTACCCTTTTACCAGCTACCTGGCACGCTGCGCGTAGGCGAACCATTTTAGTGATGTACCAGCCAAATCCAAATGCACCTGTTGAAACCTACGCTGTAGCGCGATACGATGTAGGCAAATCCTTTAAAAAAGCATGGGATCCTGAAGTGCAACCGGATCAATGGAAAGCCTTACTAGCCATCATTGAAGCTAAAAAGCCAAAGAAAATTGGCCTGAACTTCTCCAAGGATTACGGGCATGCTGATGGTCTTACGCACTTCGATTACGAGGAATTGATGCGGATTCTTCCAGATCAAGAAAAGGCTAAAGTAGTTTCTGCCCAAACGCTTGCAGTCCGTTGGTTAGAAACGCGCACGGCCGCTGAAATGGCTGCCTACAAACATATCCAAGAATTGGCGCATTACATTATTGCCGAGGGGCTTTCCGATAGGGTCATCACTCCGGGTGTTACTACTACTGAGGATGTAGTTTGGTTTTACAGAGAGAAAATCAAGGAGATGAAGCTAGACACCTGGTTTCACCCTACGGTGGACATTCAGAGGCCAGATCCAAGTTCTCAAGAGGCTTCCCGTTCTTTTGCTATACGTCCCACAGAGCAGGTGATTCTGCCAGGAGATTTGCTGCATATTGATTTTGGGATTACCTATCTGCGTTTGAATACAGACACCCAGGAATTGGCTTATGTACTCAAGGCAGGGGAAACCGAAGTTCCAGCCTACTTGCAAGATGCCTTGAAGGTGGGGAATCGCTTGCAAGATATCTTGACCACGAATTTCACCACTGGAAAAACGGGCAATCAAATTTTGAAGGCAGCACGTGAGCAAATGATAAAGGAGGGAATTAAAGGAAGTATTTACACCCATCCCCTAGGCTTTTATGGGCATTCTGCTGGACCGACTATCGGTATGTGGGACAACCAAGGGGATACCCCTGGAGCAGGAGATTTTCCGATGCATGCCCACACGGGCTATGCAATTGAATTGAATGCAGTGGTTTTTGTAAAAGAATGGAACAAAGACGTTCGCGTGATGCTTGAAGAGGGGGCCTATTTTGATGGAAAAAAAGTGACCTATTTCAACGGTCGTCAAAAATCCATTCTCGCTATTCCGCGAAAAAGCGACTACCTAGGTTACTAGTGAAGTTCCAGGTTTTCGGTCACTTTTGGTAACTAACAAAATCACTAAACCGAGACTCGCTACTCCAGCAGAAAAAAGAAATGCCGTTTGAAAATTTGCCGATTGGTTGTCATACAGCCATCCGGAAACGAGTGCGCCGAGACCAATGCCTAATTCAAGAAAAATATACATGGTTGCCAAAGCCCTGCCTCTGAAGTTTTCCTGAGAGCGATCTACCACCCAGGCGGTAGTTGTGGGACTATACATGCCCACGGCGGCCCCAAAGAGCACTGCTCCACCTAGTAGCATTACTTTGCTGGAAGCAAAGGCTACCGCAATCATAGCCAGGACCATGACTGCAGATGCCACCCGCATCACCCGCACGCGACCGATTCGATCGGAGGTTCTCCCTGCGATCAGACGAATTCCCAAGGAGGAAAGCGTAAATACCGCAAAGAAGAGCCCTTTGTTTTGAATGCCTAAGTGACTAGAAAGGTCAGGAACCAAGGTAAGCACCACACCAAAGGAGAAGACAGAAAGAAAAAGAATGGTGGAAGGGAGGAGTACTCGTTTTTCCAAGATTTCGTTTTTGTCCAATTGGAATAGTTTCCATCGAAGGGGTTCTTTTTCCCGGAGTGTTTCCTTCAAACGAAACAAGATCAAGATGGAAAAAATGGCGGTCAAGGCTGCCGCATAGAACAAGACATCGATAGGCCAACTACTGGCTATCCAGCCACCTAAAGCAGGTCCAGCGGCCATGCCCAAGGATCCAAAAAGCGATTGGATCCCCAGTGCTTCCCCGCGCTGCGCAAAAGGGACGGTATCTGCCACATAAGCGGAAGTGCCTGTAGGGGTAAATCCTGCTGAGAATCCATGTGCAAATCGGAGAAATAAAAATCCACTCACAAATTGAAGCAGGGGATAACTTAATCCTACGACAAAGCAGACAGCCGCACCAAAAATCATTACCGGAATTCGACCAATCTTATCTGCTAATTTCCCACTAAAGGGACGAGACAAACCAGCCGATAGCGTAAATAGTGCGATGATCCATCCCTTGTAGGATTCTCCACCCAAGGAAGTCAGGTAGGCCGGGAGCTCGGGTATGATCATGTTGAAGCTCGAAAAAAACAGAAAACTACTCAAGCAGAGCAAGAAAAAATTGAGTGTAAAAAAGGAGGGGAGTAACCTCATGGAATGTTCGTGTACTAAAAAGGCCGAAGAAAAATCCTCGGCCTAGTTATTTAATCCTTGTTGGCACTTTCTTCACTTTGCGCTAGTAGAAATGCTTTCATAAATTCATTCAGGCCACCATCTAGCACACCTTGTGCGTCGGAGGTTTCATGACCCGTACGGTTATCCTTCACCAATTTGTAGGGGTGCAATACATAGTTTCGGATTTGGGATCCAAAATCTACGCGGAGTTTGGAAGATTCAATTTTGGCGATTTCCGCATTTCTCTTTTCCAATTCGAGTTGGTAAAGCCTAGACTTTAGCATTTGCATGGCCAATTCGCGGTTGGCAAGTTGGGAACGTTCTACTTGGCAGACCACCACGATGCCGGTTGGCTTGTGAGTCAATTGCACTTTGGTCTCCACCTTGTTTACATTCTGTCCACCGGCACCTCCAGATCTTGAAGTATGGAGTTCCACGTCTCCAGGATTGATGTCGATTTCGATGGAATCGTCTACTTCAGGATAGGCATAGACGGAAGCAAATGAAGTATGTCTTCGCCCGCCTGAATCAAATGGAGAGATCCGCACGAGTCGGTGTACGCCTGTTTCTGACTTTAGAAATCCATATGCCAATGGTCCTTCAAATAGTAGGGTGGCGGATTTGATACCAGCAACTTCTCCTGGCTGCATGTCCATTTCACGAACTTTGTAGCCATTTTTTTCACCCCACATGATATACATTCGCATGAGGATTGATGCCCAATCGTTACTTTCTGTCCCTCCAGCACCTGGGTTGATTTCAAGAACTGCATTGAGTTGATCTTCCTCTGCTGAGAGCATTTTCTTGAGTTCCAACTCTTCTACAGCATCTTTACAGAGGCTATAGTCTTTTTTGAGTTCGTCTTCGGAAACTTCTCCTGCAGTGAAAAATTCATACAGCACTTCCAAATCCTGAATTTTGGTATCCAGGCTTTCAAAAGCAGTAGTCCAGCCTTTTCTGGCTTGGATTTGTTTCATTGTTTTTTCCGCTTCATCTGGGTTGTTCCAGAAGTCAGCTTGGGCCGATACGGCCTCTAGGTCTTGGATTTCTACTTTCTTACGATCGTAGTCAAAGATACCTCCTCAAAGCCGATGTGCGGGCTTTCAAGTCTTTCAGTTGGTCTGAAGTCATCTGTCTAAGTTAAAAATCTGAGGCAAAAATCGGAATAAAATCTGGCTTTTACCAACAAGTCCCCTCATTCAATTTCAAGGAGTACGAGTTGAAGTTTGTTTTTGTCCGATAGGGTAAAAGTTTTGTACCGCAAAGGAAGCAATCCTAGTCCCATACCCAGGAGTAGGGCTGAAGTTTTAGTCACCCCAGGACTGAATTGTAATTTTCCATTTTGGTACAAGCCATTGATTCCTTCCAATGCCATGGCCATGGTGCCCGCTCCCAAGGAAAGGCTGGTCAAATTGTTTAGCGTTCGATTTCGAGGATCTTTTGTTCGAATGTCGATGGCAATTATATCTGAAGGACTTAAAATATTCTCACTGAGGTATAGGTATTCGGTATCCAAATTGACGAGCTTGTCCGTGACGAAATAGCCTATTTTCTTACTTTTATAGGTGATGTTTTCCCCAGGATAAAATCGTATTTGACTCTTTTGACTAGTTCCTCGTTTGAGAAGCAAAAATTTCTTGGGTTGTTCCTGAGCAAGCAAGGATGTTCCCGCCAAACCAACAAGCATGAGGGTAAGCAATGCCGCAGCTAGTTGCTTTAGAATTGAGGCTTGCTTGTCCATTGGTTTGTTTATCAAATTGTTAGCATCCACTGGTGTGGATCTTGAATTTCTCCATATTTGATGCCATCCAAGGTCTTGAGCACGCGGGCCGAAAAAGCATCCGAACTTGGTTCTGGAAGGATGTAATCTTTTCCTTGACTATGAATCTTGGAAATGAATGCAATTGTCGCAGCTGTGCCCACTCCAAAAGCTTCCTCTAAGGTGCCTGCTTCCAAGGCGTCTTCCAATTCCGAAACGGATAGAAAACGTTCTTCCAGAGGTTGTCCCCAGTCTTTGGCCAGCTGAATTACGGAGTCTCGTGTGATGCCTTTTAGGATGGTGCCCCCATGGGTAGGCGCAGTGATAATCTTTCCCTTAATTTTGAACATGACATTCATGGTTCCGCTCTCTTCAATGTGGCTGTGGGTTTTGCCATCTGTCCAGAGCAACTGATCGTAGCCCTCTTTTTGGGCCAAAAGGGCGGGATACAAGGATGCAGCATAGTTTCCAGCAGCTTTAGCTTCCCCAGTTCCCCCTTCACAAGCACGGGTGTAGGTGGTTTCTACTTTTACGGATACAGGCTTGGAATAATAAGCCCCAACAGGGCTTGTAAAAATCATGAATCGGTAGGTGTCGGATGGTTTGACACCCAGGTAGTTGTCCATCGCAAACATAAATGGACGGATGTAGAGGCTTGATCCTTTGCCTTGCGGTACCCAGTCTCGATCTAGGCTGAGGAGCTGCTTGAGCGCTTCAAGGAAAATAGATTCGGGTAATTGAGGCATACACATTCGTGCAGCGGATTCATTCAATCGTTTTGCATTCGCTTCTGCTCGAAACACCAATACTTCCCCTTTATCATTTTTGTAGGCTTTCATGCCTTCAAATATGGCCTGCCCATAGTGCAAGGTGGCATTACCAGGGTAAATTTCCATTGGACCGTAAGGAACGATTCTGAAATCACCCCAAGACCCATTTTGGTAGTCAGCCACAAACATGTGGTCCGAGATAGACCTTCCAAAAACTAAGGAAGAGAAGTCAGTTTCTGAAAGTTTGGATTGGGAGGTTTTGGTAATTGGAATGGAAATCATCAGGGTATGTGCGTTTAAATGCAAAGCGTATTCTGTGCGTTGGCTTTATTTTACCAACGCGGTTTCCAAGTAATTTCGGAAACTTCTAGCTCTTGAGCCATTTTGCGACCCAATACGAACAGGTAATCAGAAAGTCGGTTGAGGTATTGTATAACTAGTTCAGAAACCTGCTCCTCAGAAGCGAGTTCCACCACGATCCGCTCTGCCCTTCGGCAAACGGTCCGCGCTAAATGGCAAAAAGAAACGGAAGTATGTCCGCCTGGTAAAATAAAAGCGGTAAGCATAGGGAGTTCAGCTTCCATCGCATCCATTTCTCTTTCCAATAGCGCTACATCTTCAGGGAAGAGATCAGGTTTTTTTACCTTGTC
>CAYNIK010000069.1:0-6625 GCA_964397145.1 uncultured Limnohabitans sp. | reverse complement strand
GCCACCAAAAAACGATCAATAAAGCCTAGCGAGGTTCTAGGCTTCTTCATTGTAATTACCAAAATGGCCTGGTCAATATTGCTGGCAATGATGTGTGAAAAATGCTGCTTTCGCGTGGACTTTCGAATGACGTAGTTGTCTCGAGGAAAAATCTCGTGGATTACTGCCGACTCCTGCCCTTCCTCCTTTTCCAATGCAACCCAATCGCCTACGGCTATGGGATTGGTCAGCTTGAGCTCCTCTTGCTTAAACTTTCCTTTCAAGCGTGCAGAAAGGACTCCCTGTTCGGTATGAACCAGGTACCAACTCCCTGTAGATTTGATGACTCTTCCTTTCATTTGGTAGTTCTCCTTAGGTGATCGGTAATTCGAGTGGCGGCGCCCAGGTTTGCCTGTACCCAGTGCTGGGCAGCAGATACAGCTTGGGCATGTACTTCCGGCTGCTCCAGTTTGGCTACAACTTCTTGAAGTTCTTCTGCACTCGCCACCGCAAAGCCACATCCTTCGGCTTGACTTTGGGCAGCCTCTGGGAATTTAGAAGCACGTTTAGGTTTTCCAAAAATCACTGGGGCCCCAAATCCCAAAGGTTCTAATATATTGTGAAGCCCTTTCCCAAAACCACCGCCCACATAGGCAATGTGTGCAAATTGGTACAAGGAAGAAAGCATTCCGATATTATCAATAAACAAGATTTTCGAAGGCTGATTCTCCTTCCATTGGGAATATTTTTGAGTGGGTAGCCCCAGCGCATTAGCCCATTGATCGATTACTGCTCCGTCGATTGCATGCGGGGCAATGATCCAGAGCCATTCTGGTTTCGATTGGATCAGGGGTATGAGCAGGTTCATGTCTTCCTCCCAAGCGGAACCAACCACCACCGTGGGTCGTCCTTGGATCCAATTTTTAATAGCCGGGAAATCCATGGGCTGGGCAGCTGTAGCCGCTACTCGATCAAATCGCGTATCGCCAGTAAGGCTAGCTTTGGTGATTTTGAGGGAAGTCAAAAGCTGAATGCTAGCTTCATTTTGGGTAAAAATCCAATCCATTTGCGCTAGCATCCTCCGGAAAAAAGCCCCATAAAAAGAAAAATAGGATTGCCCTGGCCGAAAAGATGCAGCAATCAGATAGGTGGGAATGGTTCGCCTTTTTAAGGCTTGAAGGTGATGGAACCAAAGGTCATACTTCACAAAAATACTTTGACTGGGCTGCAGGATCCCCACAAAACGCTCCGCCCAAGATTTGCGATCGAGAGGTAGGTAGGTGATGTAATCCACCCCAACTTGTGGCCGATTGCTTGTCGGTTCATAGCCAGAGGGACTAAAAAAACTAACCACTATCCAAGTTTCAGGCTCTCTTGCTTTAAGAGCAGCAATCACAGGCTTGGCTTGTTCGTATTCTCCTAAGGAAGCCACATGAAACCAGGTCAAGGGCCCTGGATGGGCAGTTCGAAAGTCAGCAAGTTTTGAATATAAATGATTTCGCTGCGCTAAAAAATGCCTGATTTTTGGCACAAAAACCCCAAGGATTGGTAAAATCCTGGTGCTTAACTCCATAAACAAGGTGTATGCAACGTTCATCCTTCAAAAGTAGGCAATCCCTTAGATTTCTATATTTTTTTTAGCTTTTGCTTGGATGAAAAAGGAGTGAACCTTTTTTTTACAAGTTGATGCCTTGCAAGAGGCTGACCACCACTGGGTTGATTTAACTTTAAATCCACTTTGTTAGGTAAACCTATCGCTTACTTCATGCAATGATTAAAGTTTTGTTCGTTTGTTTAGGCAATATCTGCCGATCTCCTATGGCTGAAGGAATTTTTAATGCCAAAGTAAAATCCCTAGGACTAGACCAACACCTGCAATCAGATAGTGCGGGCACTTCGGATTACCACATTGGGGAACTTCCAGATGAACGAACACTTCACTGTGCCAAGCAGCATCATATTGCTATTCAACATAGAGGAAGACAAGTGCACCGTACAGATTTTAGGGATTTTACCTACATCGTGGCGATGGATGAACACAACCTGAAAAACTTAAATCAGCTCAAGGAAAGTACAGTTTACCCCAACAAGGAGGTCTACCTCATGCGCAACTTTGCACCTAAAGGCAAGGGCTTACCGGTACCAGACCCCTATTATGGAGGAGAAAAGGAGTTTGAAGAAGTGTATGCCATTCTTGATGAAGCCATTGATGGATTACTAAACCACATCCAAGAAAAGCATTCGTTGTAGGTATTTTTCCTTAGCTCAAAAACAGCAGTCGGCTCCTACTTTTTTCGACGAACAACCTGATAGGTATTTCTTGTAGCCTGCTCCAAAAGGAGTTGATACCCCTCCAACAAGCTAGGAATCGCTTCAGGCTTTTGCTTCAAAATAGTCAGCAACTCCAGATCCTGGTTGTAACGAATTTCAAAGTCCCCTTTCAAGGATTCTAAAAGCTGTTCCAGTTTAAAAAGTTGCGTGTCTAGCACAATGGAAACTGTGATTGCAGATACTTGCAGCATATTCACACGCAACTTCAGTGCCTGAAGCTGCTCGTATATTTTTTGGATATGCCTTTCCTCAATGAAGGTAAAGTCCGTCACTTTGAAAGTCACCAACACTTGATTTTTCTTCAACACCAGGGTAGGCACTTCGTGTGGAGCCGCATGTTCGTGGATTTTGGTTCCTGAAGCCTCAGGATTCAAGAAGGACTTGACAAATAAGGGAATGCCGGCATTGGCCAATGGCTTAATGGTTTTGGGGTGAATGACCGAGGCCCCGAAATAGGTCATTTCTGCTGCTTCCCGGTAACCCAACTCCTCGAATTTCTGAGTAGAATCAAACAATTTAGGATCTGCATTCAATACTCCAGGAACATCTTTCCAAATCGTCACCGACTGAGCATCAAGACAAGTAGCCAAAATTGCTGCAGTAAAATCGGAACCTTCTCGCCCCAGTGTGGTCGTCTTTCCCTCCGTATTTGCGCCTATAAATCCTTGGGTGAGGATTGGGGAGCTGTCTAAACATTTCCTCCACTTTTCTTGGCAGGCGCTGCGCGTTTTGTCCCAGTCGATTTTTGCAAATCGGAAATCCGAGTCCGTGTGAATCACCTCCCGAGCATCTTTCCACTGGATGGTCAACCCTCGGAAACCCAAATATTCGGATACAATTAAAGAAGAAAGTAATTCCCCAAAACAAACCACTTGATCGTAAACCTCATCGTAATTTGCTTTGGTTACCTGTACTTGAAGGGATGCCATTGCCTTGGCAAAAAACACCTCCAATTGCTCCCCTACTGGGTGGGACTCAGGAAAAAGTTCCGCACAAAGATCTTGATGAAAGTTTTTTAGCGCATTCCATTCGGTACAATAATCTTCTCCTGCCAATTTTTTGGTCAAAATTCCTTCCAAGGCGTTGGTCGTTTTTCCCATTGCTGAAACGACAATGACTGTGTTCGTTTGCAATCTAGGGAACAGGATTTCGTAAAGGTTTCGTAAGGCAGGCGCATCTTTGACAGATGCTCCTCCAAATTTGTATACCAAGGTAGCAGGCATAAGTTCAACGTTTCGAAGGTATTTCTTCATTACGAAGGTACATAAAGACAGAGAAATGAAAAGCCCAAGTCCTGCTAGGAATACGTTGCCAATCGCTAATCCAATTTCCTGACCACTTTTCACATTTGTAAACAAGAAGTTACGAGAGATTTTTACATTTGTCTACCTAATCCAATTCTCGTATGAACTCACGTATCCTGTATTTGTCCCTTGTTGCGCTACTAGCGACTACCTTAGTTTGGTCTTCCTGTGGACCCAAAAAAGAAGCCGAAGTCATCGACGAACGGTTTGCGACCCAAACCGAAAAATTGCTCATCAAGGTGGATACGCTACACAGCGGATTCGAGAATCCTTGGGGCATGACCTGGCTCCCAGATGGAACCCTCCTGGTGACTGAAAGAAAAGGGGAAATCTTGGTGTTCAAGGAAGATAAATTTTCAGGAGAAAAAATTCAGGGCCTACCTCCCGTGCACAACGTGAATCAAGCTGGACTTTTGGATATCGCGGTGCATCCTAACTATGCGGAGAATGGCTGGATTTACATCTCCTACGCCAAGCATTTTGAAGACAGTACAGCTGCCACCACCATCCTCCGATTCAAGTTAGAAGGCAACACTGCAGTCAATCAAGAAGAATTGATCGTAGCAGGACCTTCTTGGAAAGGTGGCCGCCACTTTGGTAGCCGCATCGTTTTTGACAAGGCTGGCTTCCTTTATTTCTCCAATGGAGACAAGGGAAATATCCCGATGAATGCACAAAACTTGAACAATGCGCATGGAAAAATTCACCGCATCAAAGACGATGGCGGTATCCCTGCAGACAATCCGTTCAAGGATTCCTTGGGCAATACCAGTTCGATTTGGACCTACGGCAACAGAAACCCACAAGGTCTATTTTATGACAAGGAAAACGATCGAATCTGGGAAGTAGAACACGGTCCAATGGGTGGTGACGAACTCAACCTAATTGAAAAAGGAAAGAATTATGGCTGGCCTGTGATTACCTACGGGATCAATTACGACGGTACGCCTATCACCGATATCCAAGAAAAAGAAGGCATGGAGCAACCCAAGCATTATTGGGTACCTTCCATCGCTACTTGTGGTGTGGCCGTAGTGACGGGTGACAAATACCCAGCCTGGAAAGGAAACATCCTAGTAGCAGCCCTGGCAAAGCAACACATCGCTCGTGTAGAGATGAATGGAACCGCTTATGTGAAGGAAGAAAAATTGCTTCAAGATATTGGACGCGTTCGCCAAGTAGCCCAGAGCCCAGATGGCTATATCTATGCCATCACCGAGGCCACAGGTTTGTTGGTCAAATTGCTCCCAATCCGATAATCTACTAGGACATACGTACTAAAAAGACCTTTCTTTCGAAGGGTCTTTTTTTGTGCTCACCTAATCCATTAAATTTCTTCGCAAAAACAATCCAAAAAATTGACACTGCCTTTCAAACTCTTTTCTCCAATCAGGCGTTAGGAGGGTATGTCCTTGATATCGAATAGTATGAAAACTTTTCCTCTCCTTCTCATCGCTTTTGTAGGGGCATTATCTCCTCTTTTTTCTTGCCACGCCAAGGAGGGAGAATCCCTGCCAGATAGCCTGCCCAACCTAAACTTCACTACAAAAACAGAGAAGATGGTCATCAAGGTGGACACGCTACACAAAGGATTTCAAAACCCCTGGGGAATGACTTGGATCGATTCGGAAACCTTATTGGTAACCGAGAAGAAAGGGGAACTCCTTATTTTCAAAAAAGACAAGTTCTCAGGACAAAAAGTAACTGGCCTCCCTGCATTTTACACCACAGGCCAAGCTGGATTGTTGGACATAGCCATCCATCCCAACTATGCTCAGAATGGCTGGATCTACATCGCGTATGGCAAACCAGTAGGTGACGGAGGTGCAACGACTATTGCTCGATTTAAATTATCCGGAACTGCTGTTACTTCATTTGAAGAACTGATTGTCACTACCCCCGAATGGAAGGGAGGGACCCATTACGGCAGCCGAATTGTCTTTGACAACCAAAATTTCCTCTACTTCAGCAATGGAGAGCGGGGCAGTCAAGATAATGCACAAAACCTAACTAATTCGCATGGAAAAGTGCATCGCATCCATGACGATGGACGAATCCCAACCGATAATCCTTTTGTTACTACCCCAGGAGCGGTAGGCTCGATTTGGACTTATGGCAATCGGAACCCACAAGGACTATTTTTCGACAAGGCTTCCAACCGCCTTTGGGAAGTGGAACATGGCCCTCGGGGTGGAGACGAATTAAATCTACTCGAAAAAGGTAAAAATTACGGGTGGCCGGTGATAACTTACGGAATCAATTACAACGGCACCCCAATCACCGACATTACCGAAAAAGAAGGGATGGAGCAACCGGTCAAGTACTGGACACCTTCTATTGCTACCTGTGGAATGACTCTAGTGACCTCAGATCGCTATCCCGCATGGAAAGGGAATCTCCTTGTTGCCGCGTTGGCAGGCACACACATTGCACGCGTAGAGATGAATGGAACAAAACCGGTGGGAGAAGAAAAATTACTTCCAGGAATCGGTCGGGTAAGGCAAGTGGCTCAGAGCCCAGATGGGTATCTGTATGCCATCACCGAAGGAACTGGTCTTTTGATCAAGTTGGTGCCTTCTAAGTAAGGTTCAAAAAACCTACTTTTAGACAAACCGACTATCCAATTTGTAAGCAGTACTGGAAAATACAAGGCTTGAAGTTCAAGAAAGTGAGCTGTGAACCGTGGACTGTCGTCTGTGGTCGATTATCCGTAATGACTAACTACAAAGAAATCCTTTGATGCGATTGCGGATAATCGAATTAAACAAAATCCACATCCACACTGAAGGGGTACTTCATCAAGAACTGAAGGGCCTCTTCGATGGACAAGTCTTCAAAAAGTACGCGGTGTAGATTTTCGGTAATTGGGGCACGGATACCTGCAGTTTTCAAAAAGGCATCTACTATTCGGATGGTATTGACCCCTTCGGCCACCTCTTCCATGGATGCCATGATCTGGCTGAGGCTCTCCCCTTTTGCAAGGCGGAATCCTACGGTAAAGTTTCTGGAAT
>CAYNIK010000068.1:0-6705 GCA_964397145.1 uncultured Limnohabitans sp. | reverse complement strand
ATTCACAGACGAGGGCGCATTTTTCAATTTCGGCGCGTGATTCGGAAATTACTTTTCCTACCTCAAGGCTAATCAGTCGCGCCAATTCCTCTTTTCGAGCACGCAATACCTGAGCGAGTTGGCGAAAAAGGTCTGATTTTTCTAGGCTTGATTGGGAGCGCCAGGAATCAAAACAATGTTCCGCCAAGGCAAGCGCCTGTTCTACTGCTGCTGGAGTTGTGAGGGGATATTCCTGGAGTATTTCTCCATTCCATGGATTGATCGAACGAAAATAACTCATTTTTCAATTGTCTTACCTGCTTCTTTCCAAGCGTTAATCCCGCCTTCCAGCATGTATACGTGTTTAAAACCCATTTTTCGCATCGCATCGGCTGCCTTTCGTGTGCGAGCTCCCGAGCGACAATAGAGCAGGTAGGTTCCTTTTTTGTTTAAGCCAGCCACTTGAGAAGTGAAATCGGGGCTTAGAAAATTAATCGTGATGGCATCAGCCAAATGGCCTTCTTCGACCTCCTCCGGGGTTCGCACGTCGATGATTTTCGATTTCTTTTTAATTGCCATTTTCTCAAATTGAGCAATAGACAGGACTTGAATGGAGTCTTTAGCTGCAGTTTGTGCGAAACTTGTACTACTGAGTACAAAAAAGAGGGCAAAAAGAACGAAGGTATTTTTCATCGATGGATTTGGTTATTGCGTAAACAACTGCCTAATTGACTCGAAAATTTACTGCTTTCTCCTCAATATGCCGCTAAAGATTGGTTTGATTTCGGATTCCCACAGTTACTTAGATCACAAAAGCTGTGAATACCTTCAGGAGGTGGATGAAATTTGGCATGCTGGCGATGTGGGTGATCCAGCAATCTTGGAAATCTTGCCCAAAGGAAAGCCGCTACGCGGGGTATTTGGCAATATTGATGACCAGGCAGTTCAAAACCTGTTTCCTGAATGGCAAGAATTTGAATTAGAAGGGGTGAAGGTAGCTATGACCCATATTGGAGGAGTTCCACCGCGCTATGCAAAAGGCGTTAAATCACGGCTGATGCACCAAAAAGCACAACTTTTTGTCTGTGGGCATTCCCACATTTGTCGTGTGGAATTTGATCGCGAAATCAACTGCCTCTACATGAATCCCGGTGCAGTAGGACAGCATGGATTTCACCAGATGCGTACGCTTCTACTTTTTGATTTGGATGCCGGAAAAATCACCAATCTCCGCGTCGTGGAATTGGGGAAAAGAGGAAAGATTACAACAGGATAAAAACAAAAATAGCGGCCAGGGCCGCTATTTTTATATCTTAGAAAAAAGGTCGAATTATTTTTCGAATGAAGCTTTGATAGCTTCCACGTCAACATTTTTGATCACAGGCTTCGCGCACAATTGCTTGATTTTGATCACTCGTCCAGTCTGACCTTGTCTTTTTCTTTTCAGTTTTCTTTTAAGCGTAGTAACACCCATGGTCGTATGTAGTTAAATTTTTTGATTTCGAAACGGATTGCAAAAGTATATAAACTTATCTTTTCTGCCTACAAATCTTTTGATTTTATTCTTGCCTTTCCACGAGATGCTTCCCTCATTTTGGGAATTTTGGGTAAATTTGACTTCAATTTCGAAAAAGCACCATGCAAAAGCCTAGTCTTCCTAAAGGAACCCGTGATTTTGGTCCGCTTCAAATGGCACGAAGAAATTACATCCTGGATGCCATCAAGGATACTTTCCAGCTCTTTGGGTACCAGCAGATCGAAACTCCATCCCTGGAAAATCTGAGTACACTTACGGGTAAGTATGGAGACGAAGGGGATCAGCTGCTCTTCAAGGTTTTGAATAGTGGGGATTTTTTGAAAGACTTGACCCCTGAAGATTTAGCTAAGGGTTCAGCTGCTAATTTGAACAAGCTTTCCGAAAAAGGGCTCCGATATGACTTGACGGTTCCTTTTGCGCGCTACGTGGCCATGAATCGCAACGAGCTTTCGTTCCCATTCAAGCGTTACCAGATTCAACCCGTTTGGCGAGCAGACCGTCCCCAGAAAGGCAGGTATCGGGAATTTTATCAGTGCGACGCCGATGTGGTGGGAACCGAGAGTTTGCTCTGTGAGGCAGAGATCATTTGGATGATTAGACGGGTGTTTGCCACCCTTGGGCTGAAGGACTATTCCATCAAAGTGAATAATCGAAAAATCTTGACCGGCATCGCAGAAGCTATTGGTGAGCAAGGAAAAGAAGGGCCACTTTGTGTGGCTATAGATAAGTTGGATAAGATAGGCTGGGAAAAGGTGAAGGAGGAGTTGCTCCAGCGAGGATTTGGAGAAGCCGCTATGCAAAAGTTGCTTCCGCTAGTGAATCTGGCAGATGGGGTGAAAGAAAGATTAGCCATTTTAACCCAATTTTTAAGTCAATCCCCAGTTGGTTTGCAAGGAGTGAAGGAGTTGGAGGAGGTATTTCGCCTACTCGAGCAGCTTGGTGCCAATTTGGATCATGTGGATTTCGACCCCATGCTCGCCCGAGGATTGTCCTATTACACAGGAGCCATCTTTGAAGTAAAGGTGCATGGCGTATCCATCGGTTCAGTCAGTGGAGGAGGACGGTACGATAACCTGACTGGCGTATTCGGGTTGCCTGGTGTGCCTGGAGTTGGTTTTTCTTTTGGCGTAGACCGCTTGTATGATGTGTTGGAGGAGTTGAATTTGTTTCCAGTTGACCGACTTGCAGGTACGCAAGTCCTTTTGGTCCACTTTGACCAAACAGGCTTTGACTATGGATTACGTTGTTTGACAGCTTTGAGAGCGGAAGGGGTGAAAACAGAACTCTATCCCGAGGTAACCAAACTCAAAAAGCAACTCGAGTATGCTTCCAAAAAAGAATTGCCTTTCGTAGGAATTTGTGGGGACGAGGAAATCGCATCGGGTAAGCTTATGCTAAAAAATCTGGCGACAGGAGAGCAGGAGTCACTTAGTTTAGCAGACGCAATCGCCAAATTGAAGAGTGCCCAATGATTCCTGTACAAACAAGAATGACCTCCGAGTGTTAAACAAAATATAACTACTTCAAGATATGTTTGATTTCATGGGTATGATGGGCAAGGTAAAAGAAGCCCAAGCCAAAATAAAAGAAACGCAAGCCAAGTTGGTTCACCTAAGAGCTGAAGGGGAGTCCGGGGCTGGATTGGTGAAAGTGGTGGTGAGTGGAGAGCGAAAAGTACTGACCATGGAACTGGATGAGTCCTTACTCACTCCTCAGGATCGGGAGATGCTGAGTGATTTGATTGTGGCGGCTACCAATAAGGCTATGGAATCCATTGATGAAAAAATCAAACAAGAAATGAAGGCTGCAACCGAAGGAATGATTCCTTCAATTCCAGGAATGGATTTAGGGAACTTGTTTGGATGAAACCTTGCGCGATCGTTCTACTCAATTACAACGGGGAAACAGTCTTACCTACTTTTTTGCCTTCCGTAGTAAAGCATAGTTCGAATGACCTATGGATGATAGACAACGCCAGTTCAGATGGATCTCTGGATTACGTACGTCGAGAGTTTCCAGGGATACAGCTTATTTCGCTAGAGAGTAACCATGGTTTTACTGGAGGTTACAATTTTGGCCTAGCGCAATTGCGTGGGCAGTATGCCTATTTTATTTTAATCAATACCGATTTGGAGGTAACTCCGGGTTGGGATCAAGGACTACTAAACTTCCTGGCGGAGAATGGGTCCTATGCTGCAGTTCAACCTAAAATTTTGTCCTGGAAGGATAAATCCCAGTTTGATTATGCAGGTGCGGGTGGAGGATTTATGGATGCGCTTGGTTACCCCTATTGTCGAGGAAGGATTTGGAGTCACTTGGAGCAGGATCAAGGGCAGTACGACGATACGATAGAAGTGGATTGGGCTTCAGGAGCATGCCTAGCGATACGTGCCGACGATTTTTTTGCGCAGGAGGGATTTGATTTAGACTTCTTTGCACACATGGAAGAAATCGACCTGTGTTGGAGGCTTCGCCAATCTGGTAGAAAAATCGGATACCTAGGTTCCGTAACTGTTTACCACCTAGGAGGAGCTACTTTGGATCGTGGAAGTGCACGAAAGCTGCACCTCAATATTCGAAATAGCTTGTCTATGTTGTATAAGAATGTCGGGTTTGCTCGATTTGTAGCGATATTTCTGATTAAAGCTGCTCTGGAAGGTGTGGCGGCTTTGAACTACCTACTCAAAGGACAGGAGGGCTTTACGAAAGCCATCATCTCCGGATATTCAGAATTTTTGACAGGTCCTAAAAAGAAGCTGTTACTAAATGTTCCCAAACTAAAAGGTGAAAGTGCCGGTCCAGTCCAATTTATTTTTATCCACCAGCTCTTTCGTGGCGCCAAAAAGTTTACAGAACTTTAGTCAAACAAGATGGGATGGTTCTTTTTTCGAAAATAGGTTCTAATTTTCATCATCATCGCTAAGGAAACGTAGAGCACTACAGGAGATCCGAGCGTAACAAATGAGGTGTAGATGAAAAATAGGCGAATGCTGTCGATGGGAAAACGCATTTTTTCTCCAAGTTTGGAGCAAACACCAAAGGCACGTTCTTCAAAAAATAATTTTAATTTTTCCATGGTTGGAGTAAAACAGATGATCACAAAGGTACTTAATAATTCAAGTATTCAGCAAACAAGCTTGATTATCAGAATGTTTTGTCTGGTGGTTCTATTTTTTTTCATTCCCTTACTTCTTTTTGCGCAGCAAGTCGGGAAGGAAAATTCCTTGAAGTATCTGACCAACGTGGGGCTTGTTCCCAATAAACTGACCGTAGTGCAAGATTCCATTCAAGTTTCGATTACTGGGAAGTTGCCCGTAGGTTCAGGTGTGTTGTCTAGGCAGCCTGTGTTAAAACTTTGGTTGAGGTCTTCCAAAGAGCTTTTGGATTTGGGATCGATCGAGCTCAGTAAACAGGCCGGAGTAGCTGTTTTTCAAAAACGTGTTGCGGTATTGTATCTCCCTTGGATGGAAGAGGCACAGTTGGAGCTTGCCTATTACGAAGGTAGAAGTAAAGTTCCTGAGGAGTCAAGAGTTTTAGCCAGAGGAGTAAGTGCGCCACAGTTATTGGTGCGATTAGGTCAGCACCTCAAAGGAGAAGGAATCCCTGAGATAGGGCGCTATGATTTTCCTGCGAAAGTGCTTGTAACAAAGCCCCAGACTAAAGTTGTTTCTTTTCAATTTGCACCGGGTAAATCAGACTGGACGTCAAGTTTGGGTAATGAGGAAGCCAGAAAGCAATTAACTGAATTTTTAAATCGCTATCCTGAAATTATTTCGGTGGAATTGACTGGCCTGCAATCACCTGAGCAAGCGGAAGGGCGAAACAGTCAATTGGGCTACCGAAGGGCAGAGGTAGTCGGTCAAAAGATGCGTACCTTTTTTCCTGAGCTTGCGGAAAATCAAATCAAGATTCAATCCAGATGGAATGACTGGTTTGATTTTCGGGTTTTGCTAGCCGACTTCGACGAGTTATCTGAATCGGCGAAAGAGGAATTTTATAAAGTGCTTCTTGCTGAGGGATCTTTTTTGGAAAAAGGTATCCGCCTGAAAAGCTTGCCAGACTTTGAACGTGTATCTGCACGACTTTATCCCAAGTTGCGTACAGTGAAGGTGGAACTCACTGCTAGACCCTACCTAGGATTGAATCGAGCGCAGCGAAACCGTCTTCAGGAATCTCTTCGTCCAGGTGGGTTAAATAAGCTTTCTTTTTCAGAATGGGAGGGGGCTGCTGCTGCAAGTCAAGATCTCGAGGAGAAGGCTAGTTTGTATGCCGGAATGGCCAAATGGTATGATAGCTCAAGTCCACTACTTAATTTGGCGGTGGTACGTATGCGCCAAGCTCAGCTATTGGAGGATCTGGGTTCGCGTGAAGTTTTATGGAGCGAGGCTGCTCGACTGTTGGAGTTGGCCAACAAAGAGGGAGGAGATCCCTTAGTCTTGTACAATCAAGGTCAACTCAAAGTACTTCAAGGAGAATATTGGGAAGCTTACAAAGTCCTATCCGAAGCTTCTGTACTTGCTAAAGAAGATGCTTCCCTTGCTGCTGCCATTGATTTGTTGCGCGGCGCATTGGATATCCGACGAGGAGATTACAAGTTGTCCTTACTCCGATTTAATTATCCCTTAGTAAAGGGGGAAGATTTTTTCAATAAAGGAATTGCACATTTTCTTCTTGGAGATTACCTCAACGCAAGTGCAGCTTTTGAAGCCTCGGTAAACCAAAACAGAACATTGGGCTATGGGTACTATGGTCTAGCCTTGGTGGCCATGGAATCGGGCCAAGTTGAATCGGCGCAGTTATACCTAGAGAAAGCTAGTTTTTACAATCCTGTCCTCAAGGCAAAAATCCAGATGGACCCTTCTTTTGAATTATTTAGAGCTTTTTAAAGGAGAGTGTTTTTCGAAGTTTGTGTCCTAAAAAGATTAGTTTTTTGTACTAGTCCTTGTCTTTGATTTTTTGAAAGAATAATCTGTTGATTCGAAGAAAAAGTGTTTTGGGAAATTGAAGGTAAATCGAAAGGAAAGAAGGTAAAATCAAATTTTTCTCGAATGGAATGACTCAAAAAAATCCGGCATTCCAAATTTTATTTAGCGCAGAAAATTTGTTTTTTCTTTAAGATTATTTAACATTGAAAGTCGAGAATTGACAACCTAACCCAAAAAAACAGCCTATGAGTAAAGTTACTTAAC
>CAYNIK010000067.1:0-6710 GCA_964397145.1 uncultured Limnohabitans sp. | reverse complement strand
ATAAGCAAAACAAACAGATTGGAGAGACCAAGGAGAAGATCAAATCCATGCTCCGTGAAGCGGAATTGACCGCAGAAACCATCAAAAAAGACCGAATGCTTGAAGCAAAAGAAAAGTTCTTGAAGCTGAAGGCGGAATTTGATGAGGAGACCAATCACAAGAAAAACTTGATCATCACCAACGAAAATAAGGTGAAGCAACTGCAGCAGCAGGTGGCTAAGGAACAAGAAAATGTCAAGCGTAGAGAGGCGGAACTAGACTCCAAAAAAGAAAACTTAACGGCTCAATTGCATGCTGTTCAGGTGAAAAAAGAAGAGTTAGATCGGGTCACCAATCAGCGCATTGCAGACTTGGAAAAACTTGCCGGCTTGAGTAGAGAAGAGGCGAGAGAGCAATTGGTCAACATGCTGACCGAAGAGGCACAAAGCAAGGCTTCCTCCCAAATCAAGGACATCTTAGACGAGGCCAAATTGACTGCCACCAAGCAGGCCAAAAAGATCGTTTTGGACACGATCCAACGTACCGCTACCGAGCATGCAGTGGAAAACTGTGTGTCGGTCTTCAACATAGAAAGTGACGACATCAAAGGAAAAATCATCGGTAGAGAAGGTCGAAATATACGTGCGCTTGAAGCAGCAACGGGTGTGGAAATCGTCGTTGACGATACCCCAGAAGCAATCATCATCTCTGGCTTTGATCCGGTGAGAAGAGAGATTGCCCGCCTTTCCCTTCACCGCCTAGTTCAGGATGGACGTATCCACCCGGCACGTATCGAAGAGGTCGTAGCCAAGACAGAGAAAAATATCGAAGAAGAAATTGTGGAAATCGGGGAGCGTACCTGTATCGACTTGGGAATTCATGGGTTACACCCTGAATTGATCAAGATGGTAGGCCGTATGCGTTTCCGTTCTTCTTATGGACAAAACCTGCTTCAGCACTCCAGAGAAGTGGCGAAGCTCTCCGCTACCATGGCGGCAGAAATGGGTCTCAATGCCAAGCTCGCGAAGCGTGCTGGTTTGCTTCACGATATCGGAAAAGTATGGCCTGAAGAGCAGGAATTGCCGCACGCACTTTTGGGTATGGAACTTGCCAAGCGCTACAAGGAGCATCCGGAGATTTGCAATGCCATCGGTGCTCACCACGATGAAATCGAAATGACCTCCATGATATCGCCTATTGTACAGGCTTCAGATGCGATCTCCGGATCTCGTCCTGGTGCCCGTCGAGAGATCATGGACAGCTACGTGAAGCGTCTGAAAGAATTGGAAGAACTCGCCTTGAACTTTGACGGAGTCAACAAATGCTTCGCCATGCAGGCAGGTAGAGAGTTGCGTATCTTGGTCGATGCAGACAATGTAGACGATCAGAAGGCAGGTCAGCTGTCCTTCGATATTTCACAAAAGATCGAAAAAGAAATGCAATACCCTGGACAAATCAAGGTGACGGTGATTCGCGAAATGCGAGCCGTGAACTACGCCCGCTAAGTCCAAATCACCCAAATAAAAAAAAGCAATTCGAGAGAATTGCTTTTTTTTATGCCGTCTGTAGATCGGATTACTTGCGCTCTACTTCGCGTAAGTTTTCAAGTTTCTTGTTTCTCAAGAACCCGTTGATATCTTCAAAATGCTCGCGCACCCGCTTGTTGCCAAATTCAAATACCTTGGTAGCCAAGCCATCCAAGAAGTCTCGATCGTGGGATACCAAGATGAGCGTACCGTCAAAGGCCTTAAGCGCATCTTTGATGATGTCCTTGGTCTTCATGTCCAAGTGGTTGGTCGGTTCATCGAGAATGAGCAGGTTGACCGGTTGCAAGAGGAGTTTGATCATCGCCAAACGGGTTTTTTCACCCCCAGAAAGCACCTTCACTTTTTTGTTGATGTCGTCACCCTTAAACATAAAGGCTCCCAAAATGTCTTTGATTTTGGTTCGAATTTCACCTACAGCTAGCTGATCGATGGTTTCAAAGATGCTCAAGCTCTCGTCCAGCAGGGAAGCTTGGTTTTGAGCAAAGTAGCCGATCAAGGCATTGTGCCCCAATTCACACTTTCCCTTAAAATCAATCTGCCCCATGATGGCCTTGATCATCGTGGATTTACCTTCCCCATTTTTTCCGACAAAGGCTACTTTCTGCCCTTGCTCGATGGTCATGGATGCTTGATGGAATACCACATGGTCCCCATAGCTTTTGCTCATTTCCTCCACAATCACCGGATACTTTCCGGATCGTGGAGAGGGAGGGAATCGGAGTTTCAAGGCAGAAGTATCCACTTCATCCACTTCGACGATCTCCAGTTTTTCCAGCATTTTCACGCGGGACTGAACCTGCAAGGTTTTGGAGTAGGTGCCCTTAAATCGTTCGATAAACTGTGTGGTATCTGCGATGAAGCGCTGCTGCTCCTCGTAGTGTTTCTGTTGCTGCTCTCGACGCTCCTTGCGAAGCTCGAGGTAGTGACTGTATTTCGCTTTGTAATCGTAAATACGTCCCATGGTCACCTCGATAGTTCGGGTGGTGATGTTGTCTACGAAGGCCCGGTCGTGGGAAATTACGACCACCGCTTTGGCTTTGGTCAGCAAAAATTCTTCCAGCCATTGGATGGATTCGATGTCCAGGTGGTTGGTGGGCTCATCTAGAAGGATCAGGTCTGGGTTTTGCAAGAGAATCTTTGCCAGCTCAATACGCATTCTCCAGCCCCCTGAAAACTCAGAAGTGGAGCGTGTGAAATCTTCCCGAAGGAAGCCTAGACCAAGCAACACCTTTTCAACGGCCGCCTCATAGTTAATTTCCTCGATGGCATAGAATTTCTCACTGAGTTCGGATACCCGCTCGATGAGCTTGTAGTAGTCCTCAGATTCGTAATCGGTACGAACGGTGAGCTCCTCGTTGATCTGGTCAATTTCCGATTTCATGCTCAGGTAGGAAGCGAAGGCCTTGGAGGCTTCTTCCATGACCGTGCAGTCGTCCGCAGTCAACAGGTGCTGTGGGAGGTAGGCGACGACATATCCTTTTGGAGCAGATACCGAGCCGGAACTTGGCTTATTTACTCCAGCAATAATTTTGAGGAGGGTGGATTTTCCTGCTCCATTTTTGCCCATAAGGGCGATTTTATCACTCTCATTGATGTTGAAGGTGATGTTGCTGAAGAGGGGGCTGCCGCCGTGAATGACGGATACATTGTCTACTGAAATCATGAGCACTTGAAATTGAGCAGCAAAGGTAGGAAATCAGTTCTTGGAAAAATCACCCAGTCCAAAATTAGTGCGTGATCCACAACAAATGGATTCTTTGGGATTCAGTTGCTGGATCGATTCTAACCAATTGGGCGCCCTCTAAAAATGCAAATCCTAGGGCTGTCAAATTGTGCAGAGTTGAAATCAAAAAGTTACCTTTGTCGCATGCTTGTAGTGGTCACCGGAGTGTCAGGTACAGGGAAAACTACCCTAGGGTTGGGCTTGTCTCAGGCACTAGGAATCCCCTTTTTGGATGCCGATGACTTTCATCCTCCTGCCAACATTGAAAAAATGAGCAGCGGAGAGCCGCTTACGGATGCGGATCGACAACCCTGGTTAGCCAGCTTGGCGGCCAAGTTGTTGGAGATGGAAAGTAAGGGGGGCGCAGTTCTCGCTTGTTCGGCACTTAAAAATGCCTATCGGGAGCAGCTTCAGGTGAGCGAAAGTTTGCGTTGGATCCACCTGGTTGGAGACCGAGACTTGATCTGGCAACGGATGCTTGCGCGTCAAAACCACTACATGAAGGCAGGACTTTTGGACTCCCAACTTGCCATTTGGGAGCAGCCACGAGTCGGCCATTTGGTTGCTATTTCTGGAGCGCCAGCCGAAGTGCTGGAGGTTTCACTACACTATTTAAAAATGCAGGACATGAAAATGAACATGGGGGTGATCGGTATGGGTGTGATGGGCAAAAGCCTGGCGCTCAACCTAGCAGAAAATGGGGTTTCCGTATCCCTTTACAACCGATTTGTGGCGGGTAAGGAGGAGGGTATCGCTCAAAAGGTGCTCCTAGAAAACCCAGAGTTCACCCAGATGGCTGCATTTGAGGACCTTGCAGCTTTTGTGGCTTCTTTGGCTACTCCGCGTCGCATTTTGATGATGATTCCTGCGGGTGCCGCGATCGATGCCCAGCTGGATACCTTGATCCCACTTTTGGAAAAAGACGATTTGGTGATCGATGGAGGAAATTCCTTTTACCTAGATTCAGATCGAAGGGTCAATCGCCTCAAAGAAGTGGGCATGCATTTCCTCCCTATGGGGGTATCTGGCGGAGAAGAAGGGGCGCGCAAAGGACCATCCATCATGCCTGGCGGAAATGCGGAAGGTTATGCGATGGTAGCCGATTTTTTGGGTAGAATCTCTGCCAAAGACAAGGATGGTAAGCCTTGCGTGACCTACGTTGGTCCGGGAGGATCTGGTCACTTTATCAAGATGGTGCACAATTCGATTGAGTACGGGGAGATGCAAGTCTTGGCGGAATTGGTTCACTTCCTACGTTTTGGATTTGGCTGCTCGGCTGCCCAGGTATCTGCCATTTTTTCGGATTGGGGAAAAGGCGAGTTGAAGTCTTTCCTGCTGGAAATCACTGCGGATCTCTTGCTTTTCAAAGAAGGAGGAGAATTGCTACTCGATAAAATCCTAGATCAGGCTGGTCAAAAAGGGACCGGAGCTTGGTCCTTGACTACTGCCTTGGAGTACGGGATTCCCTACAGCCCATTGGCTGAGGCGGTGAATGCCCGGGGGGTGTCCGGAGAAAAGGCGATGCGGGTGGCATTTTCGAAAACCTTTCAACATGAATTCCAAAAGGTAGAGGGTTCCTTGGAAAAATGGCTACCAAAAATCAAAGAAGCCTATGCCTTGGCTCGAATCATCAATCATGAGGTAGGTTTCCGATTGATGAAAACCGTGTCAGATACCAAAGGTTGGGGACTTAATTTCAATGAGATTGCCCGCATCTGGACCAATGGCTGCATTATCCGTTCCGGCTTGATGGAGCGAATTTCAGCCAATTATGCAGATCAGGTAGCCTTCTTTGAAATCCCGGGAGTGAAAGAACAGGTGATCTCTGGAAGAAAGGCCTTGGCCGAATTGGTAGGATTGGGCTTGACGCATGGGTTTGCTTTGCCGGTGATGAGTGCTGGGATCAACTACCTCCTCGGTCGAATTACGGCCGACTCTTCAGCGTCCGTGATCCAGGCCCAGCGCGATTACTTTGGAGCACATACCTACCAACGTAAGGATGATCCATCTGGAAAGTTTTACCACACACAATGGACCAATTCCTAATTGGAGCACTGAATACAGCTGGACATCTGTCCAGCTTTTTTTTTGAAAAGTCGCTAGATAAAAAGCAACTAGGAGTTGAGATTCAACACCCTCAGCCGTGAACTATAGACCGTTGACCAAATAATCCTCTTTTTTCCATCAACGGGATTGGATTTGGTTAAACAAGGAGCGAACTTCAAGAATCAACTGAAGCAAACTCGCATGACATTCAAATCGCTTGCCCTGACCCTATTTTTTGGGCTAATTTCTCTTCTGGCTTTTGGCCAAGACCTGGTCATCAGGTCCGTTCATGTGGTTTCCTTGGAAACGGGAAAGATTCAGAAAGACCAAACCCTTTTGGTCAAAAATGGCAGAATAGAATCCATTGTCCCTGCAGGGAAGTTGCCCGAGACCTGGCAGCAAGCAACTCAAATCGAGGGCAAGGGCAGTTATGTTTTTCCAGGGCTTGCCGAATTTCATGCGCATTTGCCGGTAGCTGCCGATGGGAATACCCAGCTCCAAGAGGAATCCCTATGGCTTTACCTGGCCAATGGGGTGGTGCGCATTCGAAGTATGCTGGGGCACCCTAGCCATATTGCTCTTCGAGACAAATTGAACGCGGGGGAGTTGATGGGTCCGAGAACCTACATTTCGGGGCCTTCCTTCAATGCCAATTCTGTGACAGATCCTGCGCAGGGAGCAGCAATGGTGAAATCCCAAAAGCAAGAGGGATACGATCACTTGAAGATCCATCCTGGGGTACTTTCGGATGAAATGAAAGCAATCGCCTCAGCAGCCAAGGCAGAAAATATTCCCTTTGGTGGGCACGTGCCCTTGGATGTTGGGATTCATCAAGCCCTTGAAGATGGCTTCAAATCCATCGAACATATGGATGGGTACATGGAGGGTTTGCTTCCCAGTACAGTTACCATTGACCCTGCTACCTCGGGTCCATTTAACTTGAATTTGTCTTCCCAAGTGGACTGGAGTAAACTCCCCGAACTGATCAAAAAAACCTTGGATCAAGGGACTTACTTGGCGCCTACGCTCACGCTCTTTGACCGGTATTTTGGATACATTCCAGCGGACACTTTTCGTCTGGCTCCAGAAATGAAATACCTTCCTGGGATACAGATTCAGCAGTGGGTAAATACCAAAAAGCAATTGGAACGCGCAGGCATGCTCAATAAAGAAGTAGTGGCTCCTTACCTTGCTTTTCGCCGAAAATTATTTCTTGAAATGCACCGCGCTGGCGTACCCATGATCATGGCTTCGGATTCCCCTCAGGTATTCAATGTGCCAGGTTTTTCAATCCATCACGAGATCGCATTGATGTCGGAGGCGGGTATGTCCAATCTGGAAATATTAAAAACAGGAGCGCTCGTGCCTGCCCAGTACATGGGAGCAACAGGCAGTTGGGGACAAATCAAGGAAGG
>CAYNIK010000066.1:0-6715 GCA_964397145.1 uncultured Limnohabitans sp. | reverse complement strand
GAATGACACTTCTTCATGTACTGCATGGGTATGGTCATTTTGCGGTGAGCACCATTGATTCCTTTTTTCAAAAGGTAATCCGCTCTTTTGCACGTGAAATGGATCTACAAGCCAAGTTTGACTTGGAAATGGATACCGATGCGGTCTTGGACAAATTGGTGGACCGAATTGTAGAAAAAGTTGCCGACGATACTTCCTTGCGAAGTTGGCTGATAGCTTATGCCGAGGAGCAGTTGTTGGATGGAAAGTCATGGGACATTCGTGAAGGGATCAAAGGGCTTGGAAAGGAGATTTTTCAGGAGCGGTTCAAAGCATTCCGAGCAATTTTTCAGGAAAGTGTGGGTCAGGAGGGTTTTTTACCTGAGCTCAAAGGACAGATTTCTCGTGTTCGTCAACATTTAATTGCGGAAAGTAAAACCCAAGCCCAACAGGCAGAGGACATCCGACTAAGCTTTGGATTAGATTGGACAGATTTTAAGGGAGGGAGTAACAGTTTTGCAAAGCGTTTTGGAGCCCTGGGTAATCCAAAGATGCCTTTTCCGGAACTTACCCCAATTATGCTACGGGATTTACCCGAGGTAAGTAGTTGGTACACCAATAAATCCCCACACGAGACAGCAATTCGCGGGGCTTTTGCAGCTGGATTGGGTGATTTGCTTCTTTCTTGGCCGCAAAAGGTGAAGGAATGGAATACGTTTACTTCCCTACAAAAGAATCTGAATGCTTTTGGGGTTTTTCGAAATCTCCTTTTGGAATTACGCGATCTGAAAGATGAGGAAGGGATTTTACTGATTTCAGATGTGAATGATTTTTTGGCAGAGATTACTCGGGAAAATGAAGCCCCGTTTTTGTATGAAAAAATCGGAAACCAGTATCAACATTTTTTGATCGACGAGTTTCAAGATACCTCCGAATTTCAATGGTCGAGCTTCAAGCCATTGTTGGAAAACTCCTTGGCTTCAGGAAACACCAATCTATTGGTGGGAGATGTGAAGCAATCCATCTACCGTTGGCGAGGAGGAAAATTGGAACTTTTGCTTTCTGAAGTACAAGACCAAATTCATCCAGATTTTGTTGAAGTCAAGAATCTCAGCGTCAATTACCGCAGTTTGCCAGGTATCATTGCATTTAATAACGCCGTTTTCCAGCAATTACCTGGATTGATGGAGCGGGGCATGGAATATAAGTATGAGTTAGACCCTGAGAATAGGCTATCGCTTGCCTTTGAAGGGGTAGCACAGGATGTTCCTAAAAAGAAAAAGGAAGCTGCATTTCAAGGTAAAATACATCTTGAATTTGCAGAAAAAAGCACTACTGAAAAGACCCAAGAAGAAGAGAATGAGGAAGAAGAGGGGGTAGAGCTGGAAGTTTTAGAAAAACTTCCAGCCTTGGTCATGCAATTGCAGGACCAGGGCTATGCCTTGCGGGACATCGCCTTTTTGGTACGGACTAATGTACAGGGAGCGATTTTGGCCGACCGAATGATGGAGTTGCAGCGGGATTTGGCATCCTCGGATTATCGCTTTGATGTACTCTCTGAAGAGTCCCTGTTTATCGATAAATCCATTGCTGTCAAGTGTGTAGTTGGCTTTTTAACCTACCTAAGTGATCCTTCTGATCGGGTAGCATTAAAAACCCTTTGGCAATACTATGCTTTGGTTCACGGAATTCCGTTGAGTCACGAGCTATTCTTTGTTAAGGGATTGCCGATTGAATTGCTGGAGAAGGAACAAGAATTAGTAGCTAGGCAAGCAAGTTTTCAACAGATGCCTTTGATTGAATTGGTAGAGCAGGGCCTTACTTTTCTCGGCTTAACCCAAAAGCAACAAGACCTGAGCTATGTCTCTGGATTTAAAGAGGCGGTTTTTGATTACGTAAAAAAGAATCGAGCAGACTTACTTGGCTTTTTGGATTGGTGGGAGCTGAATAAGAATAAGCGGACCGTGAAAATCCCGGAGGACCACGACGCGATGCGGATTTTGACCATCCATAAGTCCAAAGGACTTCAATTCAAGGTAGTGGTGATGCCTTTTATGGATTGGGGAATTGTGTCTTCCGGGCTTCAAGCACCGGTATTGTGGGCACCCTTTGAAACTGAACAGGGCGTACCTACGGTGGTTCCTTTGACTCACCAAACCTTATTGAAAAATAGTCATTTCGCAGGTGCCTACAACGAGGAGATTCGCTTGTCCTATTTGGATTCGCTCAACATGCTGTATGTAGCTTTTACTCGGGCAGAAGAAGCCTTTTTTGGATTTGGAACCTATTCGATCTCAAAAACTAAAAAAGAAATTTCCCCTACTCGAACAGGAAACCTCCTATATTCCTTGTTTTCGGGAGGATTCAAATTCATGGAAGAATCTGCTTCCTCTTGGAATCCAGATACCTTGACTTTCGCTTGGGGAGAATGGCCTAAAGCCGAGAAACAGGAAAATATAGCAGGATCAGCAGTTCCTTCCCTTCGCTGGGATTGCATGGATTGGAAGACCAAACTGCAAACCAAAACCTACCCCTGGGATTTTTCCCCCGAAGGCATTCGAGCGCGCGAGCAGCGAGATTTTGGGGTCATCATTCACGACATTTTGGCTGAAGCAAAGGGACTGGAGGATGCCATCCAGCTAGTTCGGAAATACACGTTTGAAGGAAGATGGGAAGAAGCGATCGCTTTGGAGATTCATCAAAAGTTAGCACAGCTTTTTGCCTTACCACAAGTAAAAGCTTGGTTTGATCCGAATTTGCCTACACTGACCGAACAGGGGATTTTAGTCCCTGGAGGTGCTCAAAAGCGTCCGGATCGGATTTTGATTGGGAAAGATGAGGCCCTCGTGATTGATTTCAAAACTGGAGTCAAGCGCGAATCACATGCGCATCAGGTATACGAATACGTGGAATTGGTCAAGAGCTTGACCCAACTCCCAGTCAAAGGATACCTCTGTTACCTTGAACCTACTGAAATTATTGCGCTATGATCCCTTTTTTGAAAGAAACAGCCCAACAGCTTCTAGACTCTGGAAGGGATTTGAAAGATCTGCGGGTGGTGCTGCCCAACCGTCGTGCAGGATTATTTTTCACCAAGTACTTGGGGGAATTGATTCAGCAACCCGTGTGGATGCCGGAAGTCGTGACCATTGAGCAGCTTGTGTATCAATTGGCAGGAAATACGCCTACGGATGACCTTACCTTGGTTTTTGAACTCTATGAAGCGTACCGGACTTTACAAAAAGATCCTGAGCCTTTTGATCGATTTTTTCATTGGGGAGAGTTGATCCTAAAAGATTTCAATGACTTGGATCAATTTTTGGCTCCCGTAAAGCAGGTCTATGCACACCTGGCAGAAATTAAGGAATACGAGTCGGATCTGAGCTTCCTGACCGAAGAGCAGTGGGCGCTAATTGCACAGTTTTGGAAGGCCTTTGAGCGTCAGAATGAAACAGAGAAAGAGCGTTTCCTCAAGTTTTGGCAAATCTTAGGCTCGCTTTACGAAAGATTTCAGGAGCGACTGCAGACTTCTGGAATGGCCTATGGGGGGCAATTGTATCGTCAGGTGGCTGGAAATACCAGTTCCATTCCTAACCCCGATAAACAGGTTGTTTTTATTGGTTTTAATGCCTTTACACTTGCTGAAGAAAAAATCATCACTCATTTCATTTCGGCTTTTGGAGCCAAGATTTTTTGGGATGTGGATGCCTATTATCTATCCGATCGATTGCAAGAGGCAGGATTGTTTTTCAGAGATTACATCAAAGACCCAATATTAGGCAAAACATTCCCTGAACGAATTCCTGCTGAAATTCAAAGGAAGTCTAGGCAAATCCATACGCATGCAATCCCCTTAAAAATTAATCAGGCCAACCTGGTGGGCAAGCTGCTGGAACAAGTAGGGCCGAATGAGCAGTTGGAGGAGACGGTTATTATTCTTCCCGATGAGCAATTGCTTTTCCCAGTCTTGCATCAGCTTCCAGAGGTGATTACCAAACTCAATGTGACCATGGGGTACCCCATGCGCAATGCGCCGATTTATGCCTTTTTGGATGCAGTATTGGATTTGCAAAAGCATGCCAAGCGCAAAGATGGTCGGGTCACTTTTTACCACAAGCCGGTGTTGGACCTGCTGGCTTATTCCTATTTGCAGGGGGCAGATGGGGCATGGGCTGCTGGAGCAGCGAGTAAAATCCAAACAGAAAACTGGGTAGATGTACCCGAAGAATTGGTTAGAAAAGAAAACACTCTTTTTGGTTTGGTCTTCCAAAAAGTAGCAGGGGAATCGCTAATCGAGTACTTGCTTGCAATTATTGAACACTTGGCTAAAGAGTTACAGGAGGACCCTACGCAAAAGAGTTACTTGTTTCAAGCCTTCAAACAATTGAATCGAGTAAAGGAAATTTTCCGTGGTACTGGAAGTAAAACCCTGAAAGTCGAATTTTTGCTGAGTTTGTTCCGAAAGCTTTTCCGTGATCTCAAATTGCCTTTTGAAGGTGAACCATTGAAAGGGTTGCAAGTGATGGGGGTATTGGAGTCTCGAAATTTGGATTTCAAACGAGTACTAATTTGCGATGTCAATGAGGGAAGCTTTCCTCCGGGAGGTGGCATTCAATCCATGATTCCCATGAATCTTCGCAAGGCATTCCGCCTGCCAGTTCAAGAGCAAAATGATGCCATTTATGCCTATACCTTTTACCGCTTGCTGCATCGTGCAGAAGAGGTACACCTAATTTACACTACGGCCGGGGAGCAAGGAAAATCCAGTGAAATGAGCCGCTTTATCCAGCAGATGCGGGTAGAATTGCCTATTTCAAAGCCAGAATCGGTCATGATCCCGGTGAATCTAACGCCAAACCAACCCATCACACTGGCTAAAACTCCCGCCATGCTGTCGAGTTTATCTCGATATGTTAGGCCTTCGGGTGAAGGAGAAGCAGAAAAGAAGTTTTCAGCATCGGCTCTCAATATGTATTTGGATTGTCGTTTACGATTTTACCTACGTTATGTAGCCGAATTGAAAGAAAAAGAAGAGCTGGTCTCCACGATTGACCCCATGACTTTTGGTACACTCCTCCATAGAGGCATTGAGCTACTCTACGAAATCCCTGAAGGGGAGGAATTCAGAGATATAGACGGGCATGAAATCGATCGTTTAATGCCCCAAGTTCCCAAAGCCGTGGACATGGCATTTCGGGAGTTATACAAAAAAGAGGAAGGTGAGGAGCTCTTGTTGACTGGACAATTGCAGATTGCCAGAGAGGTGTTAGCCAAGTACATTGAAGCTGTCCTTTCCTATGACCAGCGAAATGGAGGGTTCAGAGTGATTGGTTTGGAGAAAGAACACCTGGCCCATTTAAGCATTGAAACGGAGGAGGGAACTAAAGAAGTAGCCTTGGGAGGCGTAATCGATCGGATGGATATTCGAGAATCAGTCGTACGTCTATTGGATTATAAAACTGGAAAGGATACCAAGAAGATTGCTTCCATTGACTCGCTTTTTGATCGTGACGATAAGAAAAGAAACAAGGCTGCTATGCAAACTTTCCTCTATGCCTTTTTCTATCAGTACCAGAATCCAGAGAATCAGCTTCCCATCAAACCAGGAATCATCAACATCAAAGAAATCTATTCCGCAGACTTTAATCCCTACCTTCAATTGGATGGCTCGGAGGTAATTGATTACCGAGATTTTGCGGAGGAGTTTGAGCAGGGGCTACGTGGACTTCTTGAAGAAATCGTAAACCCACTAGTTCCTTTTGATCAAACGGAAGACAAGAAAAAATGTACCTATTGTGCCTACAAGGAGCTGTGCGGAAGATAGGTAAATTGAAGCCAATCTATCCTGCTTGTGACGCAAGATCTGGATTAAAAAGAGAGTAGGGGAGCGTTCAGTAGATGCGCTAGAATTTGGAGATAATCCGTCTCCAATTGTGTATTTTTTTTGGCCCAGTTGTTGATTGAGTTAGTACGAAAGAAGTAAGTAAAAGCGAGTCGAATTCGGGTCTTTTTTTGAAGTGATAAAGTAGTTTTTGGAAAAAATACCTTCTTGGACCGAAAAAGTTGGCCAACCATTTAACTCTCGAATTGAAATAAATGTATGTTCAATTAAATTCTCAAAAAATACTCGTAAATCACTGAATTTAAATTGACTATAATTCATTTATACTCGACTAAATTAGTTTTATCTAAAAAAATTAGAATTGTCTAAAAAATAAAAAATCAAATTTCTGAAGTCATTTACCCTTCTTTTTTCTTCTGCAGTGACGAAGGCTAGTTTGTAGTCCATGCATTGAATTTTTTCAAGTGAAATCCAGATGTAGCAGACTTGGCGAGGTGCAGTTGACTTACTGAAACAGTCTAATTTTATGCAGTAGTATTCCCCTTTTTTTAACGCTGAATTCGTCTTGTGAATCGGGTAGTTTTAGGTAGGAAGTAGACGGAATATTTAATCTGGTTTGGGTTTGAAAAAGTCATTGAATTAAGGAGTTCTCCCTCCGTGATTGATTACATTATTGAAGGGAGCAGGTGGCGTTTGGTTTGCGGGATCCTTGATATTTGGTGGTGTGCTCCAACTTGATTTCCCTTCCATTTTTTGACCTATCAAATGCTGGTTTTTGACGCATCCTTTGAATTTATTCCTTATTTTTGAATCTCTGAATACAACTATGGCAGGACAGTCCGGTACGCGAAAGCATGTCTTCTCAAAAAAAATAGATGCCTTCTTCAAGGGATT
>CAYNIK010000065.1:0-6719 GCA_964397145.1 uncultured Limnohabitans sp. | reverse complement strand
AGGACAAAGGCTTTACCTATGGGGCTTACTCTTCTATTGAAGCAGATAAATTGGTAGGAAATATTTCAGCTTCCGCATCTGTACGTAGCGAGGTGACCGACTCTGCGGTATACGAGTTTGTGTATGAGATCAAAAACCTTGTGGAGAAGGGGGTGACCCAAGAAGAATTAGACAAAGCCAAGGCAGAACTTGCAGGTGGCTTTGGACGCTCCTTAGAGCAGCCGGGCACGGTGGCAACCTTTGCTTTGAATACTGCGCGCTACAACCTCCCTAAGGATTACTATGCGACCTATTTGCAAAAGTTGAATGCCTACACGGTGGCAGACATTAATGCTACGGCAAAGCGTTTGATTGAGCCGGACAAGTTTATCATCACTACCGTAGGGAATGGAGCTGAGATCAAAGAAAAGCTAGCCCAGTTTGGGGAAGTAGTGGAATACGATATCATGGGCGAGCCAGCCAAGCAGTTGGTAGCAGAAGCAGACATGACTGCTGAAAAAGTCCTTGAAAACTACTTGACTGCGATTGGTGGTGCTGACAAGGTGGCTGCTATCCAAACAGCCAAAATCAGCATGGATGCCAACGTGATGGGAACGGCTTTGACTATCGCCTTTGTGTACGATTCTCAAAATGGCCGCTATGGACAGAAGCTTTCCATTGCAGGAAATGTCATGCAAAAGACGACCATTGCTAATGGTAAAGGCTCCATGTCGGTGCAAGGAAATGCAATGGAAATGACACCTGCGCAATTGGCTGAAGCACAATTGAACTCCTACCTATTCCCTGAGGCGGTATACAAAACTAATGGCTATACTGCTACGCTCGATGGCTTGAAGGATGTAGATGGAAAACCAGCCTACAAGGTGGTGATTGCAACTGCTTCAGGCGCCAAATTGATCAACTACTATGCGCAAGATTCAGGATTGAAAATTAAGTACGAAAATCCTGCTTCAGGAGACACCTTCTACGGTGACTATCAACCGACGAATGGGGTATTGCTCCCCATGTCTTGGACCATCAAATCTCCACAGATTCCGGTGCCTTTGGAAGCTAAAGTAACTTCCTTGCAAGTGAATGTGCCGGTGACTGACGGAGACATCAACTAAAACGAAAAAAGGAGGGTTCGAGGCCCTCCTTTTTGTTCTCTAAGGGTTGGTAAAAAATACCAACCCTTTTTTAGTGCATCCAGGTAGTTTGTATATCGGTCACTGTTTTTATTTCTAACCTTAAGTTCGGGTAGTAATTTCCTAATTCTTGCTCAAACCTGAGATTGAGCTTTCTTCCTTTCCGGAGGACTTCGACTTCCCAAATGGCATTTTCTGAATTTAGATTTAGCAGTTGATCGTGGACCATCAGGTGCCGATATGCCGTGCTTTCTGGGTGGATTTGCTGAATCACCTGCTGCTCATTCAGTTGTATGCCTATTTGATGTAGCAAGGCATTTTCTGACAGCGTTTTTTGGATTTCAATGCCCAGTGCACTAAAACAGTCTTCCAGAACTGGGTAGAGATCCTCCTTTCCACGAACATAGGAATTGAAAAAGCGGGTGATTTTTTCAGGGTTCCGAATTCTTGCAATAATCTGCTTTTCAAAATCCTGGACCTCGTATCCTTTAAATGGAAGGCCGAAATTTTCCCACATATCCTTCATGACTTGGGCTAAGGAACTGCCTTCCTGCAGGAGGATTACATCCAGGCAAAGGCTAAGCAGCGCACCACGGGAATAGATATTGACTTTCCGATCTGGGATTCCTGCTACATAGCCGTCGAGCCAGAGGTCAATGGATGATTCTTCAATGGAGGCATTTTTCCATCCATATTGAGCGTATTCCCGGCGCAGGATTTTTTCAAAATGACGTAGGTAGGTAGGTAAATCGTACACACCTGATTTTAGTAAATACAGATCTCCGAAGTAGGTCGTCACCCCCTCCAAAACCAACCCTGCACGGGTGTGGGTTTCCTTTGAAAAGTCATAAGGAAGAAATTCCTTGGGACGAATTCGGCATACATTCCAGGCATGATAGAGTTCATGGCAACTGATGCCTACTATTTCTTCCATGGCTTCTTCCTCGTTCAAAGAACTTGCCGGACCGAAGGTGATGACCGTTCCGCGTCGATGTTCGACTCCATGGTAATGGGGATAGGGCAGAAGTTGAAAAATAAAATGGTATTCTTCCTCAGGAAAGCTGCCAAAATCAGCAATAATCCGGCTAGAAAATGCCCGTAACCGATCGATAAATCGGGAGCGATCGAAATGGATTTCGCCGTGGAACCAAGTGTGGAATTGGGTATTTCCGATGGTGTAGGTTTCCTGTTCTACTTTTTTTGCAGCCAAGACTGTCGCATCTGCGAGTACTTGGTAGTTTTCAGCTATCCAAGAAGAGGTTCCCGTCTGTTTTAATGTTAGGAGTTGCTTGGGGTAGTTTGGCAGATCCAACTGTACCTCAAAGCCCTCTTCATTTCTTCCCAGGATTTCAAAACAGCAATTGACTAGGTTGACATAGACTTGCTCGTCATCTACCCATGCACTTCCTGCATCCATTTTCCCTGCCCAGTAGTCATATAAAATATGAATTGGTGTGGCTTCCTCCACTTCAAGCGCCCAACAGTCTTTTGTGATTTTGCGAATCGGTAGGGGTTTGCCTTCTTGATTTTGCGCACTCAACCCGCGTAGATTTTGGGCGTAATTTGCGATTTGATACCTTCCTGCTCGCCAAGCGGGGAGCTGAAGTTGGATGTTTTCCCCAGCTTGACAGGAAAATTTAAGATCAATTCGTAGAAATTGAGAGGCTGGATTGGGGCAGGTAATGGTGTAGTGAATCATTTTTCTAGAATTGAGGTAAACAAATGTAGGACCTCGATTTGTATTTAAGAAAATGGTACTTATCTTTGCAATCCTTTTTAGAAGCAATCCTAGAAAGGAAAGACAAGAAAGCAACTAGATTAAAGATATTCGATCATGAAAAGAACATTTCAGCCTTCTCGCAGAAAGAGAAAAAATAAGCACGGATTCAGAGAAAGAATGGCGACGGCAAACGGCAGAAGGGTATTGAGAGCCAGAAGAGCAAAAGGCAGACGTAAATTGTCTGTGTCTGACGAAAAGACACTGAAGAAGTAATTCTTTGGGTAGTTTTTCGTATGTTACCATACGATAGCTTTCTTGAAATGAAGTACACACTTCCCAAATCAGAGCGGCTTCATGCCGAAAAAAGTATAAAGGAACTTTTCGAAAAAGGTTCCTCTTTTTTTTTATACCCCTTTAAGATCATTTTTTTGGGGGAGGAGGGTTTGGATTTAGGACCAAATCAGGTTCTTTTTTCCGTATCCAAGAAGAAAATAAAGAAAGCGACGGGAAGAAATTTTATTAAGCGCAGGTTGAAAGAGGCCTACCGATTGAATAAATCACTGCTTCCACCTTCAGGACTTCTTTTGGGCTTTATCTTTGTAGGAGATCCAAAAATGAGTTTTGCGGAGCTTGAACCGAAAATGAAACAAGTGCTTCAACGAATACCGAGTGAATTGTCAAAAAATTTAGGGAGTCATGATTCAAAAAATTAAACGTCCAGTAGTTCTCTGTTTTTTTGCTTTGCTCCTAGTGGGGGGTACGCTTGCTTTTCAAACCAAAAACGATCGCTTGTTTGCCATTGCAAAGAGCATTGACATTTTTGCGACCCTAATTCGGGAGTTAGACACGTATTATGTGGATCAAATCGATCCTGAAAAGTTATTGACCGTGGGGATCCAAGCCATGTTGGAAGAGTTGGATCCGTATACAGAATACATTCCAGAGGAGGAGTCGGATGATTTTCGCATGCTTACGACAGGTGAATATGCTGGCGTGGGGGCTTTGATAGGCAATAGAGGAGAAGGGAATATCGTGTTGATGCCTTACACGGGATTTCCAGCTCAAAATGCCGGGATGCGTATTGGTGACTTGCTATTGAAGGTGGATAGCATTTCTGTGCAGAAAAAATCTACTTCTGAGGTTTCTGAATTATTGAAAGGGCCTGCAAATACAGGAGTTACCGTTACCGTAAAACGAGGAGAAGATACCTTACAGTTTTCCTTGAACCGCAAAAAAATCAGTTTAAAGAATGTTCCTTTTTATGGGAAGTTGGATGAGAAGACAGGGTACATCAAACTTTCTGATTTTACACCCAATGCCTCTGCGGAGGTACGCAATGCCTTGGTGAGTTTAAAGGCACAAGGCGCTACCCAATTGGTGTTGGATGTGCGGGACAATCCTGGTGGCTTGATAAATGAAGCGGTTGAAATTGTCAACTTGTTTATTCCCAAAGGCAAGGAAGTCGTGAAGACCATTGGAAAGTTGCAGCAGGTCAATTACACCTACAAGACGACTAAAACTCCTTTAGATAAAGAGATCGCGCTGGTCGTTTTGATCAACGAGCGAAGTGCTTCTGCGGCAGAAATTGTGGCGGGAGCCCTGCAGGATTACGATCGTGCGGTTCTTTTGGGCCAAAAATCATTTGGTAAAGGTTTGGTACAGACGACTCTTCCTTTAAGTTTCAATGCGCAGGTCAAAGTAACTACAGCCAAATACTACATCCCGAGTGGACGTTGTATTCAGGCCATTGACTATGCCAAATCTAGGGAAGATGGTTCAGCAGGGACAGTTCCTGATTCCTTGAGAAAAGCATTTAAAACTGCCAATGGAAGAATTGTGTTGGATGGTGCAGGCATCGAGCCGGATGAAAAAGTGACCGAGAAATCTTATGCGCCGATTTCCTACACCTTGGTAGCTGGCAATCATGTCTTCGATTTCGCGACTACCTTTTTTTACAAAAATCCTTCCATAGCCAGTCCAAGTAAATTTCAAGTGAGCGAAGAAGTGTATGCCGAATTCAAGAAATTTTTGGTGGGCAAGGAATACGATTACACGACCTATACCGAGAAGTCGGTTCAAGATCTAGAAAAATATTTGGCGAAGGAGTCCTATTTTCCTGAAGTCAAAGAACAGTTGGAACAAATCAAATCTAAGGTCAACCATAGCAAGGAAAATGATTTAGAGACTCACCAAAAAGAGATTAAAAAAATTCTTGGTGAGGAGATTGTTTCTCGGTATTACTTCCAAGAGGGGATGATTGAGGCCAGTCTTCAGGGAGATCCTGTGATTGAATTGGCCAAGCAGTACTTTGCTTCGCCAGCGCGAATGGTGAAAGTTTTGTCAGGGCCAAGTAAGTAATTCAGATGGCTCGGATACTTTCCATAGAGACTTCTACTTCCATGTGTTCGGTAGCACTACATGAACGGGGCGCTCTATTGGCATTGGCAGAAATTAAGGAGCCAGGGGCCCATGCCGAAAAGTTGCTGCTATTGGTAGATGAAGTGTTTGAAAAAGCAGCGTTGAGTTTTGGGGATTTGGATGCAGTTGCCGTTTCTCAAGGTCCGGGTTCATACACTGGACTTCGAATAGGGGTGTCTACAGCCAAAGGGATTGCCTATGGCTTGGATATTCCTTTAATCGGAATAAATACCTTGCAAGCCATGGCGGCTAGTCAACCGCTAAATCAAGGAGAGTTTGTAGTTGCTGTTTTGGATGCACGCCGAATGGAAGTGTATACGCAAACTTTTGGGTATGCCAATCAAGAGATTACTTCGATTGCCGCCTTGGTTTTGGAGGAAGGCGTGTTTGCATCTATTTTGGAAAAAGGAAGGGTCTATTTTGTAGGGGATGGGGCAGAAAAGGTAAAAGCCTATGCTCAGCATCCGAACGCTGTGTTTTCAGGCAGCTGGGAGCAATCACTTTCTGCAAAAAATATGGGGCAATTGGCATTTGAAAAATTTCTTCGACAAGACCTGGAAGATTTGGCCTATTTTGTACCCAATTACTTAAAGGAGTTTAAAGCCTTACAATCCTCAAAAAATCCGTTTGTTAAGTCATGAGTGAATTGATCAATCGAGTAGCTGCTAGCGCGATCGTGTCTTTGAACATGGAGGAGTTTTACCCTCAGGAGGAGCGGGTTCAGTTTGATCTTGCGGACTATTTATTCCAGGGCTTGGTCCTTCGGGAAAAGGAGTTTCGTGCTGCGCTTAAGAGTTTGGACTGGAATCAATTTGCAGACAAGTGGGTGGCAGTCAACTGTAGTGTCGATGCGATAGTGCCGACTTGGGCGTTTATGTTGGTATGTACTTATTTGGAGGGAGTGGCCAAGGGGTATTGTGTAGGGAATTTGGAGGCTTTAGAGCAATCCATCGTGGAGGAGACCTTGTCAAAACTTCCCTTGGAATCCTTTAAGGATCGGTCTGTAGTAGTGAAGGGATGTAGTAAGGTAGCTATCCCACTTTTTGCTTATGGAAGATTGGTGTCCTTACTTCAACGCGAAGCGAAGAGCTTGATGTTTGGTGAACCTTGCAGTACAGTTCCTTTATTTAAAAAAGCAAAGTCCTGATTTTTAGCAGGTAAATTGAGTGCGACAGAAAGTTTGCAATTTTTGTTGTTGAAATTCTTGCGTAATCTAGTTGGGTACGCTATGTTTGCACTCCCGTTCAAGAATATGTCTTGGGATTCGGGAAATTTTAAGTGTTGATTTCGTGATTTTTCTAACTTTTTTCAAGACTTGGTTTTGTAAAGAAGAAACTTAATCCGATCTTTGCGCTCGCATTTGGAGACAGGGTCTCGCTATTTTCCAAAATCGTTGGAAAAAAAGTTCTTTGAAGTGATGTAAGGCAAAAAAGATTAACCTGAGTAAGAGGTTGTCT
>CAYNIK010000064.1:0-6783 GCA_964397145.1 uncultured Limnohabitans sp. | reverse complement strand
TTTCGAACGGAAGGTTTTCCAAATCCACAGAACGTGGGGTAAACAATACGTGTCCGAATACAGATGGGATATCAGAACCTGAACCATAGGACGCGTTAGCAGGAGGAGACTCCAAATCGGTAATCGCGAAAGTAAACGAAGAGTTCACAGAAAGCTTGTCAGTTACAGCAGAGTTCAGACCTAGACCGAAGTTGTACTTCACAAGGTTGTTACCTGGCACAAAACCTTCTTCATCTGTGTAAGCAAAGCTTGCATTGAAACCAGTCTTATCTCCACCACCAGCTACTTGAATAGAAGTGTTAGAAACCAAACCTTGTCTGAAGAAAATCTCAGATGGGTCCTTGTAAGCTTTGTATTCGTACTTCACCGGAGTACCACCTACTACACCATCCACCCAGAACTGAGGGAATGCGTTACGTACTGCAGCTACAGAAGAAGAAGCATACGGGTGGTTGATCAACAAACCAGTATCCATTCTCGGACCGAAGTTAGAGAAGAAGAAACCAGGAGCTTGCTGGAAACCGTTACCGTAGATTTGACCATAAGTTGGCAAAGAAGCCGCCTCGTTGGTAAATACGGACTGGTTGATGGTTACTTCAGCAGCTTTTCTTTTTGTAGCACCAGATTTGGTAGTAATCAAGATTACACCATTTCTACCTTGGTCACCATACAATACAGTTGCAGAAAGACCTTTCAATACAGACATGCTCTCGATGTTGTTTGGATCGATATCCAAGAAACGAGAAGAGGTAGTCGCACCACCCGTTGTAAATCCGTTCTGTGCGTTAGTAGACGTGTTAAAAGGAACACCATCCACAACGAACAAAGGCTGGTTGTTACCAGTGGCAGATTTGTAACCACGGATAATCATGTTTGTACCGGAACCTGACATACCGTTAGTAGAGGTAATGTTTACCCCTGGTACTTTACCCTGCAATACGCGGGCAACGTCAGCTTCTGGACGGTTTTCCAGTTGCGAATTGTCCACTGAAGTTACTGCGTAACCCAGTGCTTTTTTCTCCCTTTCAATACCGATCGCTGTTACTACCACTTCGGATAGCTGAGCTGCATCGACAGTCAGGGTAACATTGACTACGGACCGGTTACCGATAGCCTCTTCTGTAGACTTAAGTCCCACAAAAGAGAAAATCAATACATCGGATCCCGCTGGAACGTTCACAGAGTAATTACCATCCAAATCGGTGGTAGTACCTACTGTCGTTCCTTTCACGAGAACCGTTGCACCTGGCAACCCTAGACCGTCTTCCTCGGAAATTACCTTGCCGGTAATTACCCGTTGCTGCGCTGACACCTCAAAACTGAGGGCCATTGTAAAAACCGCAACAACAAAGAGTAAAGCTTTTCTCATAAGGTGTTTAGTTTAGTTGATTTGTAAAGAAAAATCATTTGTTGGTAATTTCAAAAGAATGGAAAAAAAGGCCCTAAACCTCGAAAAGGCGAAAAATTTGGCATTTAGACCCACGATTAACAAAAATTAACTGATTGGATATATTTTTTTAATGTTATCAAAATATTATTCCGCCTTAATCGATTTAACAAAATTTAAAAAATTTCGATTTTTCGAATAAAAAATTCTGGACGGCAAGAAAATTTAGCGATTCAGAGGCTTGGTAAAATAAAAAATAGGTATTTGGTTTAAATACATTATATAATTCTAAAATCAATTCTAGACCCCTTTTCAAAACATAGACTATTTTGAAAATAAAATAAATACCAAAAGCATTTATTGAAAAAAGACTATTTTTTTTGCCCTTTTTTCAAATTTTTAGGCATTATTTTCAATAAACACTCGCTTTTACAGCAGTTTTCAGCAAACCCATTAAAAACGAGTCCTCTGAAATATCAATTGAACACCAAATATTCTGTGGTTTACTAGAAAATAACCTTTCCGCTTTATCGATCTATCTATCAGCTTATCAAAAATGGTAATTTACTTTTCCTTGGCCGAACTTGAATGACCAAAAATAGGGGAAGCCATTCCGAATAGCAACTAATTCTTGGCCACCCAAAAAACAACCTTAAGGAAAGCATACGGATCAATCTGCCAACTTTGTGAATTTCCAGATCCGATCTGGAGTAATGCAGTAATCCAAGGGTACATCATGGGATTCAAAAGGAATCTCATTCTCTGGTGAAAAAAAACTCAATCCCACCTTGATGGTAGGCTGAGTTAAACTCGATAAAAACTTATCGTAAAACCCCTTACCAAAACCCAAACGATGCCCAGAGCTATCGTAAGCAAGCAAGGGCACAAATACGACTTGAATTTTTTTAGAAGGTACACGCACGGATTCCTGAGGAACAGGAATTCCCCACTCATCTAGAAAAAAGGCAGCATCTGATGGAAGCTGAAGCGTATCTAATCGGTTCTCTTCCCGATTCACTTGAGAAGTGTAGAGGGTCTTCCCCTGCTGCTCCAAAAGCTGCTGTATATAAAAGGTGTTGACCTCGTTAAATTTGGCAATGGGGAAAAACAAATGGAAATACCTGAGTACTTCCCGACTTTCAAGCCAAATCCCTAGTTGCTTTGTGATTTTTCGAGACAGGTCATTTACTTCATCCCCGCTGAGCTGCTTCCGAAGTTGTCGGTACTCCTGCCTGAGTTCGTTTTTTGTTTTCATTCCAAGGAAAGTACATGCATCCTAAAATCTAAGGGATCAAAACAAGCTAGCAACTCCTCCAGCAAGGACGGCTGGTCTAAGTAAAATTGCATGAAATTCACCACGCGCTCCTGTGGACTACCCCCTGGGGACAAAAATTCAAAAACAGTCTGCGCACGACTCAACTCCACTTCAAGTCTTCGCTCCTCAGCCTTCCGAAGCTTTGCACCCATTTGATCCAATATCTTGAGGCTTCGAACTTCTCCAGCAGCAAAGGCCTTAGGCAATCCTGCATCCAAAACGCGAGATTGATTGGATAGATCTTTGAATACTTGGGATACTTGATCTTTGGCCCTAGCTAATGAAAAATCAACCGAAGAGGAGGTTTGAACAAATGCTTTCTTCCATTCTGGAAACTTTTGAAACAGCTCCTCTGGAGTCCATTCCAGCTGAGCAATCTTTTTTTGAATCGGCGATGAAAGTAGCACCGCGAAATTTCTCGGCAACAACACAGGAAATGGCAAGGAGAACAAATCAAACACTCCTTTCAACTGCAACCAATACACAACCTCCGCAGGTCCACCCAAGTAGCCCAAATTGGGCAGGATTACTTCCTGGTAAACAGGTCGAAGGACCACGTTAGGACTAAAGCGCTCGGGATGCTCCCTAAGCATCGTTTTCAACGTCTCCTGGGAAAACCGCAAGTTGGTGTTCAATACGACATACTCCTCTCCTTCTTGCTCAATCCGCTCCCGGATCCCTTTGTCTAAATAAAAGAGATTGATTGGTCTTGGGTAAATCTGTGAAGCATATCCCTTTTGCTCTAAGGCCTGGGTACTGATTTGCGCTGCAGCATAGGGACTGTGCGCAAAAAGATCTGCCTCCATAACCTCCACAAACTCTCGTTTTAAGCGAACATCATTCGCATCAAGAACTACCAATCCTTTTTCTCCAAAAAGTGCATGGACGTAGTTTCGAACCGCCTCAGCCAAGGTAGCACTCTTCGAATAGGCCTCTTGAAATACTGGCGGAGCAAATCCCAAACCCTTCAAGAAACTTTGAAAGGAGGCGTCCAATTCAAATTCACCCACTGCACCCTGCTGGCTTGTTTCCCAGCGGTAGGTGTTTCCATCCAATTTGAAATAATTAATCTCCGCAGCATCGTGATCCTCGCTCGCCATCCAATACATCGGAACAAACCGATAATTCGGATAATGCTCCTGCAAGCGCTTAGCTAGATTGATTGTAGACACCAGCTTGTAGATAAAATAAAGCGGACCAGTGAACAAATTGAGCTGGTGTCCCGTCGTCACGGTAAAGGTTCTTTCCTCCCGTAAGGCAAGTAAATTTTGCTCCAAAGCAGGTGTGCGAGTGAGACCCGCATATTGACTTTCCAAAACCTCCACCAGGACTCCTCGCTTCTCCGAAGAAAATTGTTTGGCTTTGATGGCATCACCAAAGCTCTCCAAATTTGGTAAATGGGAATAAAATGATCGAAGAGACTCCTTCCCCTCCAGATAATCCAGAAAAAAAGTAGAAAACTGACCCGTTTTTTTCAGATCTACACAGTGTTTTTTCATTCGGGTGATTGAGAAGTCTGAATCGGTACGCTAACTTAGCGAAGTGATGCAAAGTTCGTTCTTTTTTGTAAAAATTAGGACTTCTTACATCAAAGGCAAAAAACAAATTTTGAATTAGCCTTCCGAAATAACTTTGGCGGAGCCCTTACACCCCTTTATTTGAATTAGCACACGTTACTACGCATGTTTGACTACCATCGATTTTTTTTAGACAACGGACTGGAAGTCATCGTGCATGAAGATTCGAGTTCGAAGATCGCGGTATTCAATTTGCTGTATAAAGTAGGGTCCAGATTTGAGCAACCTGGAAAAACCGGATTGGCACATTTCTTTGAGCACCTGATGTTTGGTAGCTCAGCCCATGTCCCCGAATTTGACCGAGAACTCGAGCGTGTGGGTGGATCCTGCAATGCCTTCACAAGCCCAGACATCACCAACTACTACATGACTTTGCCTTCCAGTAACCTGGAAACTGCATTTTGGCTGGAATCAGACCGCATGGCACACCTGAGCCTCACTGAAAAAACCATCGAAACCCAACGGAAGGTAGTGCTTGAAGAATACAAACAACGCTACCTAAGTCCTCCCTACGGAGATGTATGGCATCATTTACGAAAACTAGCGTACACCACCCATCCCTACCGCTGGCCGACCATTGGCGAAAATCTAGAAGACATTGAAGGGTACACCCGAGAAATGATCTGGGAATTTTACCAAGAGCATTACCATCCTGGCAATGCTATTCTGGTGGTGGCAGGCGATGTGACTCAAAATGAAGTGGCCCGTCTTGCCCAAAAATGGTTTGGCTCCATTCCTTCCAAGAGCAGGAAATTCGCACCAACCGTTCCTGAACCCCTGCAATCGGGCAAACGAAACTTAGCGATTCAAGCCAAAGTGCCCACTGATGCACTCTACAAAGCTTACAAAATGCCTGCTAAGGGAAAGGAAGGGTATTTGGAGGCAGACTTGCTCAGTGACTTGTTGGGCGGAGGCAAATCTTCTCTTCTCGAACAGCAATTGGTTAAAAATGGAAAAATCTTTGCTTCAGTAGGGGCTTACATCACCGGCTCAGTAGATCCTGGTCTGCTCGTTTTCTCTGGAAAGATGGAACAAGGAGTGGGCGCAAAGGAGGCAGAAGCCGCTTTGGATGCTCTATTATTGGGATTTTTACAAAAAGAGATCTCGGATTCCTCTCTCCAAAAAATCAAGAATCAGTCCGAGGCCATGAAGACCTACGAATCCATTCAACTGCTCAATCGAGCCATGAATTTGGCCTACTATGCGCATTTAGGGGATCCTGCCTTATATTGGCAAGAATTTGAACAAAAGGCTTCCTGCCAAGCGGAACAACTTTCCTCTTGGGCCAAGCGCTTGCTGCAGGAAGATCAAGCATCCGTTTTGTATTACCAATCGACTACCTCATGACTCCATTTCGAATAGGCTTTGGCTACGATGTACACCAGTTGAGTGAAACCCATGAATTTTGGTTGGGAGGGATTCGTGTTCCCCACAGCAAAGGTGCGGTAGGCCATTCAGACGCGGATGTGCTCATCCACGTAATTTGCGACGCCCTTCTAGGGGCAGCCAACATGCGTAACATTGGCTACCACTTTTCGGATAAAGACCCCAAATACAAGGGGATTGATAGCAAGCTACTGTTGAAAGAGGTGATGGGAATGATTCGTGGCGCAGGCTATGAAGTAGGCAACTTAGACAGCACCGTTTGCCTTCAAGTTCCCAAGCTCAATCCACACATTCCAGCCATGAAGACTTGCCTAGCAGAGGTGATGGGAGTCGAAGAAGATGCCCTTTCCATCAAAGCCACTACATCCGAACACCTGGGGTTCGTTGGAAGAGAAGAAGGCGTATCTGCCTATTGTACCGCATTGATTTACAAAGTATGAGTCAACCCAAGGTAAAAATCATCACTACGGAAGATGGTTCCCATTCACTGTACCACGAAGAGCTTCAAGAAACCTACCATAGCTTTCACGGAGCGTACCGCGAATCGATTCACGTATTCATGTTGTATGGATTGGATGCTTGGCTAAACCGTAACCCTCAGAAATTCCCTATACGTGTTTTTGAAGTAGGCTTCGGAACTGGCCTGAATGCCTGGCTAGCCTTGGTATGGGCAGAGCAAAACCAGGTGCCTGTACTTTACCACAGCATTGAACCTTTCCCACTTTCTGCTGAAGTGTATTCCCAACTGAACTACACCGAACACGACCATGGCATTTGGCATTACCATAAGTATTTTCAAGCGCTGCACGAACTCCCTTGGAACGAGGGAGGACCTGTTTCCGAGTATTTCAATTTTAAGAAGGACCGTACAACGCTTGAAGAAGCGGACTTATACCCCGCAGACTTGGTGTTTTTTGATGCATTTGCCCCGAGCAAGCAGCCCGAACTCTGGAAAAAAGAGGCTTTAGCTCCAGTGGTAGATACCATGCGGCCCGGAGGAGTATTTACTACCTACTGTGCCATGGGCCAATTGAAACGGGATTTAAAGGAGTTGGGACTTGAGGTCGAAACCCTACCTGGTCCTCCAGGCAAAAAAGAAATGACCCGGGCTTGGAAGG
>CAYNIK010000063.1:0-6845 GCA_964397145.1 uncultured Limnohabitans sp. | reverse complement strand
CACCTTTGGGTCATGAATCGCTTTCAAAAGTATTTGGAAAAAAAAGCAGACCTTTAATAGTCTGCTCTATATTTACTACATCGTCTTAATTTTTAACTCTATGAAAACTTTAGCTTTTAACAATGGTGATCAATTGCCCATCTTAGGATTAGGTACCTGGAAAAGTAAGCCAGGAGAAGTTCGAAAAGCTGTTTTTTGGGCAATAAAAGCAGGATATAGACATATTGATTGTGCTGCGATCTATCAAAATGAACGTGAAGTAGGGCAGGGGATTGCCGATGCACTTGCTGAAGGATTGGTAAAACGAGCCGAACTTTTTGTGACTTCCAAACTTTGGAACAATGCACATCGATTTGAGGATGTGAGACCTGCTTTGGAGAAAACACTAGATGATCTGAGATTGGATTATGTTGATTTATACTTGATTCACTGGCCAATCGCATATAAGCCAGGCGTTGGTTTTGCTTCGCAACGGGAAGAATACTATACCTACCAGGATGTACCCTTGAGCCAAACTTGGGAAGCCATGCAAGACCAAAAGCAAAGTGGGCTTTCTAAACACATCGGGGTATCAAACTTCAACCAAGCTAAGCTTAACGAACTTTTTGCTGTTGGTGGTCAGCGCCCCGAGATGAATCAAATAGAGCTTCATCCGTATCTGCCTCAGGAGAAATTGGTTTCTTTTTGCAAAGAAAATGGGTTGTTAGTAACTGCTTATTCTCCTTTGGGTTCACCAGATTCCCGTGCTGAAAAGCATGCGGAGGACCCTAAGCTCTTGGAAGACGTAGTCGTACGGTCCATTGCTGAAAAGCATGGGGTAACTGTCGGTCAAGTATTGATTGCTTGGTCTATCGCTCGAGACATAGCAGTAATTCCTAAATCTGTAAATGAGGAGCGGATAGTTGAAAACTTTGGTGCTGCATCCTTAATCTTGGATAATCAGGACTTAGCTCAACTTCATGCGATTGGAACGCAGCATCGATTTGTGGATGGAACCTTCTTTACCGGTTCAAAAAGCCCGTATCAACTGACTGATCTTTGGGATAGTTGAGTTTATGGATGGCGAAAAAGAGCTCATTTTTGTTAATCAGCAAGCTCTAGATTCTCTAAAGTAGTGGCTAGCTGATCAAAGTCCCGCAGCCCAGGTTTGATCTCGTCCCCTCCATCCAGTGCCATTCCAGCAAGTCCAGGAATATCAGCTAGTTTACTGACATTTTCAGGGTTGATTCCGAAGCCTAAAAATAACTTGACCTTGGTTGCTAATTTTTGAATAAGTTCTTCATCAACAGAAGATAATGCTTGTTTACTTGAAGTTAAATGTAAGGTGATATGATGCTGACTGAGCAGGTCTAATTTTGTGACTATCGAATCCATTTCTTCGATGGATGCTCGGTAGATCAATTCTTTGCCTAGGGATTTGAGTTGAATCAAAGTGTCCAAATCACAAGCTTCGATCCAAGTTATCCCAGGATAGTCTGCCAAACTTCTTTCGATGGTATAGGCATCGGAATCTGTAAATTCAGCAGCAAAGTCTGTCCCAGAAATCCATCCGGTGATCTCTTGAAATTGAGTTGGAGAGATGTAGTTTGGAGCGCCTTGTTCCAAAGAAAAGCCTAAGACATCCACGTACATTCCAGAGCAATAACGCGCATCGGTCAAATTGGTAATTCGGTTGATCTTTACTTTGGTCTTCAGAGCCATGACAGTTCGAGTTTGAAAATGCGAAGGTAAGGAAGCTTGCCAATAGCCCCAAAGGTTTCCCTCTCCTTTGGATCCTGCGCATCTTTAAACTTGTTTTTCCGTTTAGTTAGAAAGCCATAAAGCTCAATGACTAGACTAGTTTTTGCGCTTAAATGCCTCAGATTTGGTATCTTGGGAACGCTTCTGGGTATTTCAAGTGAATAACTTATGATAAGAACCTCCTTTTTGCCTTATTTTTTCTTATTTACAATCTTATTTTTAGGTTCCGAGGTTGGAATAGCTCAGGATCGTTATGCCGTTTTTTTTAAATACAAGCCCCAGCAGGAATTTTCCTTAGCCAATCCAAGCAAGTTTTTAACAAGCAAAGCCATACAGCGTAGGGAACGCGAAAAGACACCTGTAGACAGTTTGGACTTACCCGTTACCTCCTCTTATGTGCAGGGTTTGCGCTCATTCAGTCAAGAAATCTTGTATGTAAGCAAATGGCTAAATGCTGCCGTAGTGGTGGCGGATTCCACTGGAAAAAAGGGAATGGAGGCTTTGCCCTATGTGCAAAAGGTACAATGGGTAGCCAAGGGCTTTATTTCCAAAACAGGAAACCGAATGAATGGGGAAGGGCCTATGCCTCTAGCCAAGAAATGGGCCGTTGAAGAATCTTTCCGGGAGGCAGCAGCCTATGATTTCCAAAACCAATTGCTAGGAATTCCAGACATGCATCAAGCTGGGTTTACGGGAAAAGGGGTAACTGTGGCCATTTTTGACTCAGGGTTTCCAGGTTTGGATAAAGCTCCCGCTTTTTCCCATCTTTTCACCAATAAGCAAGTGGTCGGTCAATTGAATGTCGTCCGCCCTTGGGTTAAGGAGGTTTTTCGGGATCATGAGCATGGGACTCAGGTAGCTTCGTTGGTTTTAGCCAATCAACCGGAAACTTTAGTTTCTGGAGCGCATCAGGCCCAGGTGATCTTTGCCATTACAGAAGATGTAGCTACTGAATACCCTGTTGAAGAGCTGAACTGGGTTCGTGCAGCTGAATATGCCGATAGTTTGGGTGCAGATATCATCCAAAGTTCCTTGGGTTATCTCGATTTTGATGACCCCAAATTGACGTATACTACGGCTCAATTGGATGGAAAAACTACTTTCGTGACTCGGGGAGCTAATTTAGCTGCCAAACGGGGGATTTTAGTGGTGAATAGTGTGGGCAATTATGGTTCTGCTGGAAGTAGCAGTTTGGTTGCACCGGCGGATGCAGCAGGAATTCTTGCTGTAGGATCGGTAACTTCCAGTTCCACAGTTTCCTCTTTTAGTTCCCGTGGTCCTACTGCAGATGGTCGAATCAAACCCGAGCTAGTTGCCTTTGGCCAAAGCCCCGTACTGATTCGGGGATCAGGCCAGGTTTCTGTAGCAGCAGGCACATCTTTTTCCGCTCCTCAAATCACGGCGCTGGCGGCGGGTTTATGGGAAGCTAAACCAGCATGGACTAAAGATGAGCTGTTGACTAACTTGATCCAAAGTGGATCTCAATATGCTACGCCGGACCAGAATTTGGGATATGGAATTCCCAATTTCCGAAGAGCGTATTTTGGTGCACTTTTGGGAATCAACGAAGAAGAGGAGACTGGTGGGATACTTTACCCAAATCCAGTAACCGATAATCAAATCTACATTCGCTTTGGACAGAACTTGAGTCTTCAAATCCAGGTATTTGATAGCTCAGGAAGACCAGTTTTGGAAAAGTTGTTGCAGCGTATTTCTACCAAAGAACCGTATGGGATTACGTTAGATACATTGCCTTCTGGATTGTATTTTATTGAATTGATAGATGGCAAAGAAATTGCTTATCAAAAACTAATTAAGCAGTAACTATTGTTCGAATAGGAGATATTCCTTGATTTGTAACTTATTCTATCAAAGATGAGCCTTCAACTAGCGCCCTCCATCCTTGCAGCAGATTTTGCCAACCTTCAAAAAGAGGTGGAGATGCTCAATGCATCTGCTGCGGATTACATCCATGTGGATGTAATGGACGGCAGTTTTGTCCCCAACATATCCTTTGGGATTCCAGTCACGGAAGCAATTTACCGACATGCCAAAAAGCCCTTGGATGTGCACCTAATGATTGTCAATCCAGAGTTGTATCTGGAAGCGTTTGTGAAAGCAGGAGCATCTATTTTGACGGTGCATGTAGAGGCTTGTACCCATTTACACCGGACCTTACAAGAAATTAAGCGTTTGGGTGCACGGGCAGGAGTCGCTTTGAATCCACATACACCCATTGACGCGTTGAGTGAAGTGTTGGTAGAAGTAGACCTAGTCTGTGTGATGTCTGTCAATCCAGGTTTTGGAGGTCAAAAATTCATAGAACACAGCTATGCCAAAGTTGCCAACTTGAAGGAAATGATCCTAAAAAAAGGAAGCGCCACACAGATTGAGGTAGATGGTGGGGTAACGGACCAAAATGCAAAACGATTGGTTGAAGCAGGCGCAGATATTTTAGTAGCCGGGAGCTACGTGTTTAATGCGCCGGATCCCATGGCTACCATAGCCGCTTTGAAAGCTATTTGAGGTTAACTCCTCGCTAAAAGTAACGATTACCTCAAGCTTGTTTAGTTTATTCTGTCCAGCATTAAATAGCCATGAAAACCCGTTTTTCTCTTCTTTTTCTCATTTTTATTTGCGCTAGACAGCTTGTTATTGCTCAAGAGGTCAAACCTGAAATCGTACTCACGGATGCAGATTGGACCAAATACGCCCAAGTAGAAGTGTTGACTTCTGCCTTTTTAACTCAAAAAGAGGAAGAGCTTAAAATCTGGGTCAAAGCCAAGGAAGAATTAGGCGGAGGAGCACGATTTAATCAGATCAAAAGTGTTTGGGGAAATGCCAAAAAAGAAACCGACATCGGATTAAACGACAAAGAACGTGCTGCGTACAAGGAGTACCTCACTTTCCAAGATTCCTTGCAAAAAATGGTGGTTGCTTATCAAGTGGAATTGATCCGTGATGAAAAGATATTGGGGTTGGAGCTTTTTGAACATATCTCCAAAGTCATTCGTGATGATCCATCCTTGAAAGAAAAACTGGTTCAAGAAGTGGCTCGCCTCAAAAAGAAAGCGAAGTAACTCGCTTAAACTATGATTTCTTTGATCTTAAATACACCAAAAACACCTTCTTTTCGTTTCTTGACTATGCACAAAAGAAGGTTGTTCCTTTTGTTTTCTTTTTTCATCTTGGCGAATGCCTCTTCATTTGGTCAGGATGAGGATATTTTTGGTATCACCCGGAAAGCGAGAAATCCTAAAAGTGATTCTCGAGTTGGAAATATTTTTCGAAATGTGCGAGAACAGTTTTCCTTTCAACTTTCTACTGGAGCAGCCTATTATACGTTAAGTTCAGAGTTCTATAAGGGCGATGGGCTAGTATATCCTATCACACAGTACCAAAATCAGGACTATGGATATTTTCCTTTACCTGATACGTTATCCTTGACTTCTCGGCAACTGCTTTTACCTACCTTGGAGGCAGGATTACGATTGAACCTATTCAATATTCTGACCCTGGGAGGAGGCTATGGTTGGGAAAATGGTCGTCAAGCTCCATTTGAGGGAAGTGGATACCAGTTTTCACTTCAGGGATCTAATTTCCAGGCCACCAATTACTACGCCTCAGCAGGCTTGGTCTTGTACGATGCCAGCAGACGAAGATTTTTATTGAAAATGAAATACAAGAAATTCGATGGAGCTAATCCGGAATTAAAAATGCGGATGAAGCGGGAATACGAACAGCGGATCAAACAAAATTATCCTTGGAATATCAGTGTGGAAGCTGAGGTAGGAAAGGTGAATATTATCCAAGGTGAGCCTTTGGTTCCTAAAGTATACCAAGCCCGCCTTGCTGCTGTGGAGGATCAATATACCTATGCAGCAGCACTACGAATTGGTTATGACCTTTCTGAGTATGCTTCGGTGTTTGCAAAAGGAAAATACATGCAGCGTTCTTTTGTGAATAATTCTCCTGATTTCACTGCTTTTCCAATGAACCAAGAAGTGTATTCGGTTCAAGTTGGCTTAGCGATGAAGATTCCTGGAACTAAGCGATGCAAGATAACTGGCTGTGGCGTAGTGATGAAGCACAGTCACAATGGAGTAGAATACCGAGGGAGTTCAATTTTTAATCTCCAAAATCGAAAAATAGGGCAGTGGTACTAACAAAATAAAAGCAGCATAAGGAATTAAAACTAGGTTTTATTCCCGCCTGCTTTTTACTATCTTGCAACCTTAATTTACGTTACAGTACGCATTTTATGGCCCAAGGAGAAAACGAGCATATCATTCCAATTAACATTGAAGAGGAAATGCGTGGTGCCTACATCGATTATTCGATGTCGGTTATTGTTTCCAGAGCACTTCCAGATGTCCGAGACGGACTCAAGCCAGTTCACAGACGTATCCTTTATGGGATGCAAGAACTTGGTGTATTACATAACAAACCGCATAAAAAATCTGCTAGAATCGTAGGAGAGGTATTGGGTAAGTATCACCCACATGGTGACTCTGCGGTATACGAAACGATGGTTCGTATGGCCCAAGATTGGTCCTTACGTTACACTTTAGTCGATGGTCAGGGTAACTTTGGTTCTGTGGATGGTGATAATGCCGCCGCAATGCGTTACACTGAAGCAAGGCTAAAGCGAATCGCTGAAGAATTGCTGGTAGATATCAATAAGGAAACGGTTGATTTTCAATTCAATTTTGACGACTCATTAAAAGAACCTACAGTTCTTCCTGCAAAGGTACCTGCACTCTTATTGAATGGTGCTTCAGGTATTGCAGTAGGTATGGCGACCAACATGGCTCCTCACAATTTGGGAGAGGTCATCGATGGGATTATAGCCTATATCGACAACAAGGAAATCACAGTGGCGGAATTGATGAATTTCATCATTGCTCCAGATTTTCCTACAGGAGGCATCATCTATGGCTACAATGGGGTTAAAGCTGCCTTTGAAACAGGTAGAGGACGTATTGTTGTTCGTGGTAAGGCGAACATTGAAGTGAAAGATGGTGGAAATAAGGAGATGATTGTCATCACCGAAATTCCCTACATGGTCAACAAGGCAAACATGGTCGAAAAGACTGCCCAACTGA
>CAYNIK010000062.1:0-6874 GCA_964397145.1 uncultured Limnohabitans sp. | reverse complement strand
TTTCTAGATCAACTACAGCAATCATTTTTGGCGCTCCTTCGTTGGCTTTATCCCAATGCAGGAGTAGCTCCTTCACTTCGTTTCGGACCGATACCACTGTGATTTTCTGGATGTCTGGCAATTCGGACCAAGCCTGAGTTAAATCCAACATGGGAGAAACCTTAAGGAGGATGCTATCGGATTTGCTACGCAAAAGGGGCCATGCGTCTACGACATTCGGTTCGCAATCTTGGAGCTTGTACAACTTCTGGTTGCCCGTACCTCGACGTGCTGGGTCGGCATAAATCAGGTCGAAGTGTTGGGTGGTTTTTCGCAAATAATCCAATCCATCGCCCTCCACAAAGACGAATTTTTCTGGATTTAAAGTGCTTAAATTGTGGGTTGAGATTTGGAAAAGTTCGGTTTGCTGCTCACAATACACCCCTTTTTCAAAACCCTGACTGAGGTGATGGCAATCAACTCCAAAGCCTCCTGTAAGGTCGATCATCCAGTCTCCCCTACGACCCATAGACTTGAAGGCAGCTGTTTGTTCCGAAGAACTTTGTTCGACCGAGATGCTCGCAGGAAAGAGGAGGCTTAGATTTTTCGACCAGGCAGGTAATTTTTTCGCAGCTTTCTGTCGGGCAGCAATTTGCTGTACGGCAGCTTTGAGGTCAAATCCAACTTTCCCTTGGTACTTAAAAAGTAAAAGTGCAGGATCTTCATTGAGATGATCCTGCACAAATTGTCTGAATTCAGCGCTATGGTACTCGCCGATATTCATTAGGCTAGTTTATTTTCCAGAAGGTATTCTGCAATCTGCACCGCATTGGTGGCTGCTCCTTTACGAAGGTTGTCTGCTACAATCCACATATTGAGTGTATTGGGTTGGGATTCGTCGCGGCGCAATCTACCTACAAACACCTCATCCTTTTTGTGGGCATTGATCGGCATAGGGTAGATAAAGTTGGCTGGATCGTCTTGAACGATAATTCCAGGGGCGTTTTCAAGTAGACTTCTGACTTCTGCCAAGTCAAAATCTTGCTTGAACTCCACATTGACCGCTTCAGAATGTCCGCCCATGGTGGGAATACGAACTGTAGTGGAGGTCACTTGAATGGAGTCGTCGCTGAAGATTTTTTTGGTCTCGTTGATCATCTTCATCTCCTCCTTGGTGTATCCATTCGGTTGGAACACGTCAATGTGTGGAAGGACGTTTAGGTCAATTTTGTGTGGGTAAACCATGTCTGGTGTCTTCCCTTCGCGCTCGGCCATCATTTGGTCCACTGCGGCTTTTCCTGTGCCGGTTACGGACTGGTAGGTGGAGACTACGATGCGTTTGATGCCATAGCGCTGTCGGAGTGGTTCAAGTGCCAAGACCATCTGAATGGTGGAGCAATTGGGATTGGCAATAATTTTATCTTCAGGGCCGAGTTCCTTGGCGTTGATTTCGGGGACCACCAATTTTTTGGTGGGATCCATGCGCCAAGCAGAGGAGTTGTCAATGACAATGGTTCCTACCGCCGCAAATTTGGGGGCCCATTCCAAGGAGGTGCTTCCTCCAGCGGAGAAAATGGCAATATCCGGTTTGGCGGCAACCCCTTCTTCCAAGTCCATGATCACGTGTTTTTTACCGTTGTAGGCAATCTCTTTTCCTTTGGATCGAGCGGACGCTACCAGGAGGAGTTCGGTGTACGGAAATTGATGTTCTTGAAGTACTTCCAGAATTTCGGTGCCTACTAGTCCAGTGGCGCCTACGACAGCAAGTTTCATGGGGTATCGGTTTGAAGGTTTTGAGAGTACAAAAATACGGATTCGTGCCTGATTATACTGGCTATACCAAAACATATTTAGGGCGTCTAGGTTTTGAAAAATTCTGAGTATATTTCTATTACTTTTTAATCGTTTAGCCATGAATCAATTTTTTAGACTAGCAAGTTTTCTGCTCGGAGTACGCCTCCTTCTCTCCTTTCCAGCAGCCTTGGCCCAAACCCAAGATTTTGAAGGGGCATTTTCGGCCGTATCCTATCCCCAACCCTTTTTGCCGGGATGGTATGCCAATGACTTTCGGAGCACTGCTTCCCGGGTTTTTCGCCTCTCCTCGGGAGGCATTAATGGTTCCGCTGCTTTGGCTGTTCAGCCCATTAGTACCTTTACAGGGCGCATTTGGGTGCGGCTTCAACCCAAACAGTTAGCGAATCCGCATGTGGTTTTTTGGGCGAAAACCCTAAAAAATGGAACAGGGACGCGCCCAGCCTTAGTTTATACCTCTTGGTCGAGGACTTTAGAAGGGAATTACGAAGAGCGAATGCCAGTAGGCGATGTCAATCAATTTCCCAATGCCATTACCGCCTTTACCAAGATGGATTTGAAAGTGCCTGCTCCGTTTTCGGGATTGGAGGAGGTGTTTTTAAGTTTGGAAGTTGGAATAGGCCCAGGCACTGGCAGTGCGGCGCGCTGGGTGATGGATGGGTTTAGTTTGGAGGATCAAGTAGTAGATGAAGTCGCACCTCGGATCGAGCAAATCAAGGGCTTTGGGCCAAAAGAAGTGATGGTCGTGTTTTCAGAGCCAGTAGACCCTGTTTTTTCGAGATTACCACTGGCCTACGCTTTGGAAGGGAAGGAGCCTTTGGAGACGCGTAGGTTAGCAGATTCGGTGTTGGTATTGGCTTTTGAGGGGGACTTGGTGGAAGAAAAACCGTACAGCCTCTTGGCGCGACAAGTACCGGATCTGTACGGTAATTTTTTGGTGGACACGCTGGTTGAGTTTAGGTTTACCGACCCCAGCGCTTTTGGATTCAAGTCTCTAGTCATCAACGAGGTAATGGCTGCCCCTCGTCAGGATCAGGACCTGCCTTTTGTGGAATATGTGGAGTTGATGAATCCTTTGAAAAAAGAGTTGCGCTTGGATGGGTTGATCTTTTCCACGTCCTCAGCGCAGGTAGTATTACAGTCCTACTGGATTGCGCCTGGGGAAATGGTTCTCCTGTGTCCGGTATCGCAAGCTGGGCTTTTACATCCTTTTGGAAAGGTGCTGCCGCTTGATGGATGGGTCATCCTCCCGAATTCTGGAACCGCCCTTCGCTTGCATTCGCCCTTGGGCCAACTAGTTGATGAACTGAGTTACAGTTTGGCGTCTTGGGGAGGTGCTGCCTATGCAAATGGAGGATACAGTTTGGAGTTGCCGGATCCGAATTATCGCTGCGATGGGAGTTCCTTGTTGACGCCTTCAAGTGATCTGAAACGAGGCACTCCGGGGTCTCAAAATTCAAATTTTAAGCGTCAGGAGGATCCAGGGTCGCTTCAAGTAGTGGGGAGTTGGTTTTCCGATTCCATGAACATCACCATTGCATTAAATCAAGCCATACAACCAGGGCTTGAGGGGGCTTCGTTCGCATTTACTCCTGATTTGCCAATAGATTCCAGTTGGGTAGTAGCTTCAGGAAAACGAATTGAGATGTTTTTACAAGCTCCCGCTAAAGGGAGTCAACCCTACCAATTGAAGGTGGCTGCGCTGGAGCCTTGTGTAGGGGAGCCTGGTGGATTTGAAACCTCGCTAATTTTGGGAGAGCCAGCAGAGCCGGGCGAATTGATAATTAATGAGGTTTTGGCCGATCCTAGACCTGGAGACCCCAAATTTGTGGAAATCCACAATACCAGTTCCCAAAAATACCTATCCTTGGAAGGATGGTCTCTGGCGATGCAAGTGGGCGAAGGAGCTCCACAACAAGTTCGGATCTTTGGAGAGGAAGGGCTGATTTTTGCACCTCTAGGGCATTTGGCACTGAGTACAGATTCGGATCGCTTGCGCTTGGCTTATCCCCAGTCTGCTGCTGGAGAGTATAGGCAAGTAAAAGGTCTTCCGAGTTTACCCATCGGAGGAGGCACCTTGCTGCTTATTTCTCCGGGGGGTCAGGTGATTGAATCTCTTTCGTACCATGCCGCTTTACATCATCCCTTGCTCCGTACGAGCAAAGGCGTGTCTTTGGAGCGTATTGCTCCATTTTTATCAGCAGCTGAGTCTGGAAATTGGCATTCTGCTTCTAGTGCTGCCGATTATGGAACTCCAGGAAGGAGAAATTCTACGGTCTTGGGATTAGTCAAAAGTGAACAACTCCTAGAAGTAGAGCCTCAAGTATTTGATCCGGAAGGGAGCAGGGGACCTAATTTTATGACCATTCGGTATTCCTTGGAGCAGGTGGGTTGGGTGGGGTCATTTACTATTTATTCGGCGGCAGGCCGAGAAGTGGCCGTGCTAGGGCAGCAGCAAATTTTAGGTTCCTCAGGATTATTTTCTTGGTCTGGTACTACTGCAAGTGGTAGAAGGGTACCGCCAGGATATTACTTGTTGGTGGCGCAATTCTGGGATTTGAGCGGGAAGGTCACCGTGCTCAAAAAGACCTTTGTGGTGGCTTCTCGCCTGGACTAGTGTCGTAATTCAATGGAAACAATGCAAAAAATGGAGGGCATTTATAATCCTTTCTTTGTTTTGGTTTTCAAAAAGACTGCTGTATTTTAGAGCATTATTTTTTAGAAAGTCTCACCAGTGAACCCCTAATCAGGAAGTGTATGAGTAAGGAAGAAAAGACCGCTTATTCCAAAGATGAGCTTAAGGAATTCGAAGAAATCATTCTTCAGAAGTTAGCTTTGGCGAAGGAAGAACTCCAATCGCTAAAGGAGACGATGAGTAAAAAGAATGATAGTGGGACAGATCACACTTCTTCTACGTCCAAACTATTGGAAGATGGAGCAGACACCTTGGAGCGAGAAAGTTTGAATCAGTTGGCAGCAAGACAACAAAAGTTTGTCATCAACTTAGAGAATGCCTTGATTCGAATCAAAAATGGAACCTATGGCGTTTGTGTGGATACGGGCAAGTTGATTTCCAAAGAGCGCTTAAAGGCTGTGCCACACACCATGCATTCTATTGAAGCCAAGATGGCCAAAAAATAAGCGTGGATTTTCTGCATCGTCATATTGAAGCCTTGATTTTTTGTTCCCCCGAACCGCTTGGGGTAGATGAAATCGTGTCCTGTTTGAGTGAAATGTTTGCTGCTGTGGTGCCGTCAAAGGATGTGGAGGCAGCGCTGGAGGATCTTTGCGCGAAATATGGAGAAGAGGATTTTGCCTTTGCTTTGGAAAAGTTGGGGGGAGGGTATCAATTTTTGACCAAGCCGGCCTACCAGCCCAGTATTCAAATTTTATTGCGACAGCATTCTCAAAAAAAACTTTCTACCGCTCAGCTGGAGACCTTATCGATTATTGCCTACAAGCAACCGCTTACCAAAGGCGAAGTAGAGCAAATCAGAGGGGTTTCCTGCGATTATTCGCTCCAGAAGTTATTGGAAAAAGAGTTGGTAGAGATCAAAGGAAAGTCAGATGGCGTGGGAAGGCCCTTGATTTATGGGACTTCTCAAAAATTCATGGATTATTTTGGAATCAATTCCTTACAAGATTTGCCGCAACCCAAGGATTTTTCACAGCCATCCCATCAGATAGGGGAAGAAAAGGACTAGTCTAGTCGAATTACTTTTGCCAATCGAGATACCAAGAATTTTTTTCCTGTAGCCAGCTCTTCGCAAAGAATCCGAGTTCTCCGGGTTTCGCCTTTTCTAAATTTTCTTCCGGCCAATTCGAAAGTTGATTGAGGAGCTAGGTCTGCCAAGAAAAAGCCAGCTTCTTCAGGTTGCTTCCTGTCGTATTTGCTCATTTCTTTCATCAGAAATAAATCCCGAGCAGAGCTTGACGAAGGATTTCTCATGTGCAGCCTAAGGGGAACGAGGATATCTCTTGGAAAGATGGATTCGATGAGCAGCGGTTCAAGGAGTTGTTTGAATAGGGTCTTCCATTCGGTTCCATGTGGAGCATGCATAGTTCCAAAGCGAGCGAAAGCCCTGAGGTGTGCTACTTCATGAATGAATGTCAGCAGGAATTGGTAGGGATTGAGATCCGAATTGAGTGTGATCGTTTGGATGGATCGGTCTTTTCGGTAGCGGAAGTCTCCTAGCTTGGTGTTTCGTGGAGGCTTTACAAAAAAATGGAAAGGGTGCTCTTCCCAAAGTTGGATGCAATAAGGAATTGCGCTTTCGGGAAGATGCTTTTGAAATAGTTGATGCAGCTCAGTGGATAGAGTAGACATTTTAAGACATAAAAAAAGAGTCCCGATCCATCGGAACTCTTAATTTTTTCACGCTTGGTGTTGATTACTGAGCAGCAGGAGCTGTAGCAGTAGTGTCAGCAGCAGCTGCAGCAGCAGCAGAATCAGCAGCAGCCTGAGCAGCAGCAGCTTCTACAGCAGCGATAGAATCAGCCTTAGCAGCAGCAGCGATAGAATCAGCAGCAGCTTGCTCTTCAGTTGACTTTCCACCGCAAGAAGCAGTAGCGATCAAACCAGCGATTGCGAAAATTGCAAATACCTTTTTCATTTGTTATGGTTTTCTTAATTACAACACAAATGTACTAGTATTAATTTTAATTGTGCAAGTGGTTGTTAAAATTTTTTATTTGTTTTTATAAACTATCTTGACAGGAACGCCTTCAAAATCAAAGTTTTCTCGCAATCTATTCTCCAAAAAGCGGGTGTAAGGATCTTTAATGTATTGTGGGAGGTTGCAGAAAAAGGCAAAAACTGGGTTTTTGGTGGGCAATTGAGTGACGTATTTTATCTTAATGTATTTTCCTTTCCAAGCTGGGGGAGGATATTTTTCAATTTCTTGAAGTAGAATATCGTTTAACTTGGATGTAGTTACTCGTCTAGTTTTATTCTCGTACACCTTTACTGCCAGTTCAATTGCCTGAAATATCCGTTGCTTTTCAGTAACAGAGGTGAAAATAATGGGAATCCATTTGTGTTCGCCAAGGCGGTCGAGCATGTCCTCCTTGATTTTATTCATGG
>CAYNIK010000061.1:0-6918 GCA_964397145.1 uncultured Limnohabitans sp. | reverse complement strand
TCGAATTGTTGAAAGGAAAATACGAGGATAAATTGGCTCCGGGAGAAATCACTTCTAAACAGGCCTTGATGTCAGCCATTGCCTCTACTGTGGGTTTAGGTAATATTTCAGGCGTAGCCATTGCCATCAATATGGGAGGGCCAGGAGCACTTTTTTGGATGTGGGTGGCTGCTTTTGTGGGCATGGCTACCAAGTTCTACACCTGCAGCCTATCCATCATGTATCGAGGCAAAGATACAGCAGGGGTAATCCAGGGAGGACCTATGTACATCATCGAGCATGGGATGGGGAAAAAATGGAAATTTCTATCCTATATCTTTTGCATTGCGGGTATCGTCGGTCTGTTGTCTGTTTTTACGTCCAACCAGTTGGCTGCTGTAGTGCAGGCAGTGCTATTGGAACCTGAAACAGCAGCGGAGACTACTCGTAATAATTGGATCATCGGTACCATCATGATGTTATTGACGGCAGTAGTGATTTTAGGTGGAATTCAGCGAATTGCGGCCGCTGCATCGAAAATGGTTCCTATCATGGTGGGGATCTATTTTATTTCTGTATTCATCATCATTGTGCAGTATTTTGGAAATATTCCTGCAGTGTTTCAACTCATTTTTGTGGATGCATTTACTGGAAATGCTGTGATGGGAGGGGCCGTAGGTTCGGTGATCATTATTGGTGCAAGAAGGTCCTTATTTTCCAATGAAGCTGGCCTTGGTACAGCACCAATGGTTCACGGTCAATCCAAGACCAAGGAACCGATACGAGAAGGTCTAATTGCCATGTTGGGCCCTTTCATCGATACGGTGGTGGTTTGTTCACTTACTGCTTTTGCTATATTGCTCACAGGGGTCTGGCAAAACACAGAAAGTGATGGGGTTAAATTGACACTTGAGGCTTTTGAATTGGGGATACCGGTGATTGGCAAATACCTTTTGATGGTTTCGGCACTGGTATTTGCACTCTCCACCATGTTTACCTATTCCTATTATGGTCAAAAATGTGCCAGTTACCTCTTCGGAGCCAAGATGGCGGGGTATTACAACTATGTTTACTTGATAACGATAGTAATTGGTGCTGTTGTTTCTTTGGATTTGGTCGTGAGTTTGGTGGATGGAATGTACGCGGTGATGGCCTTTCCCAACATGATTGCAGCGCTTTATTTGGCCCCTAAAGTAAAAGCCGCAGCGAAGGATTACTTTGCTCGGATGAAGCAAAATCCGGCATGAGATTTTTGATTGCTCCCAACGCCTATAAAGGAATATTTACCGCGTTAGAAGCAGTTGATCTGATTGAAGAAGTTTTGGTTAAAGCGTATCCAACATCTCAATTCACTAGCCAAGGATTGGCGGATGGAGGAGATGGAACCTGTGCCTTGCTGGCTGATTCCATGGGCTTAGAACGGATTGAATGCCTTTCCTTAAATGCGATTGGGCAGCCCATACCCGGATTTTATGCTTGGGAGCAATCTTCTAAATCAGCTTTTTTGGATGTGTCCACCTGCTCAGGATTGGGGGTTTTGCCAACTTATGCAAGAGAACCCAGTTTGGCTTCAACCTTCGGTACAGGAATTCTAATTCAACAAGCGATACAAAAAGGTGCCAAGCACCTGTTTTTAGGATTGGGTGGTTCTGCAACCATCGATTTGGGTGCAGGTATTTTACAGGCCTTGGGGTTTTTGTTTTTAGATCAACGTGGGAGGGAACTACCTGCTTTTTCCCCTGAGTTTTTAAAGCGAACCCAACATATCCAACGTCCACTTCGACTTCCTGAGATTTTAATTACCTGTTTGTATGATGTGCGCAATTCATTTTTTGGTACCAATGGAGCGATTCCTGTTTTTGGACCTCAAAAAGGGTTGAACGAAGACGAATTAGCAGACACTGAAGTGATTGCAACAAATTTTGTGGATTTACTCCAGCGTAAATCTCGCAGTCCAGTTTTTGATCAGTCTGGCTTTGGAGCTGCAGGAGGGATAGCCTTTGGATTAGCACAATTTTTCCCTTGTCATTTGGAGTTTGGTGCCCCCTACTTTTTTGAAAAGGTGGGGATGACTGAGAAAGTAATTGCTGCAGATTGGATCATTACTGGTGAAGGGAGGTACGATTTACAAAGTGAAGCGGGTAAGGCTTGCTTTGAATTGAAAAAATTGGCCCACAAACACGGTAAAAAAATTGCATTGATTGCTTCAGGAAAAGAAGGATATCGTTCGGGTTTTGATGCTGTAATTGAATTGCCGCCGCTTGATTTTTCGGATACTCACTATAAAAAGAAAGCCCGAGAACAATTTCAAGGGCTTTTAAGGGAAGCGATTACAGAAAAGATTTTTGACTAATTACACGCGAATGTAGTCGCCTTTCCAGTTTTTTATTTGTTGCTTAATTTCTTTTGCAGTTAACTTCTCAGCAATTGCACGGTCCATTAGGCCAAGGACTTCATTGTCGGAAGCGAATCGAAGTGCAATGATTTGACCCAACCTCAAGTATTGCTCTTTCTCTTCAAAGGTTTTTCCGGTTAGGTGGAAGTAGCGGTTTCTCATCTCATTGATGATGATTCGGTTTTGTAGTTTGAGCGCATACATCCGAGCTAATAAGGGCATTAAAACCAACACAAAGGCACCAATAAAAAGGTAACCGCTTTCTAAAGCTGCCTCTTGGGACGAGAAATCCATTTTAGTTATGGTCCATCCAAAAAAAACAGTAGTGAGAGGAGTGAGGAAGAAATGGTGAAAAGGGTAGTACCGCGTATGGTTCCCGTAGTTTTGGTTTTTCATAGGTAGGGATAAAAAAAAAGGAGGCTTGAGGCCTCCTTTCATTAAATTATTAATGGTCGCTATTCTTCTTTTTGGAAAAGGTGCTTCGCGCATCCATGGCAGATATGCCTGCAGCTAGCCCAATTAGGGAGCATACAATCAATAAAAACAACTGTGCTCCAGGCATAATCGGAGAACTAAAGATATCTACTAGGATCATATAAGTTTAATTTCTCAGTGAATAAGCGGTAAATATAGACTAGAAGCCTCAAAATAACAAGGAGGGGTTTGTCTGGCAGGGATTAGTTATTAATCCAAGTCGTCGTCAAATTCTTCCTCGTCTTCGAAGTCATCGAAATCATCATCAGCCTCTTCTTCATCGAAGTCGACAATGTTGTCATCTAAAAATTCATTGTCTTCATCGAGGTCATAACCGTCCTCAAAATCATCTTCAAACTCATCCTCCTCCTCAAACTCATCCATTTCTTCGAATTCTTCTTCAAAATCCTCCATAACTTTCTTTAAAAGGGTTTTTATGATTCAACGATACGAAATAAACCAAAAAATTAATTAGACCAATACCGGTGTCTTTAATTTTTTTTCAATTTCTAGTACTTCTAAATTCGGCTGAGAAGCAATCCACTTTTCTCTCAATAAGTTAGCCCAAACTTGCAGGTAAAAAATCACGTCTTCGCGTGAATTTTTATTTAAGGAATCTCTTCTTTCTTTTTCCATTTGAGCCAGTATTTCAGGATCTGACAAGCGTTCCAAATGTCCCAAATCGTTTAGGTTTAATCCTTTTTCTAGCATTTTACTCACAATCAAATCGATTGGGTAGCCACTAGTAGGGCAGTAATCGATTAATTGCTCATTCCAATCTCCATGACGTTGCATGGCATACTGATGAATTTCTGCCCGAGAAAAAGGCGTTAGTTCTTGGGCTAAATTTCCACAATTGCAGGCGCCCATGTGTCCCCATTGGTAAGATGCGCCGTGTTGAAGCTTGGAAGCTGTACGTTCCAATGCGGCGATTAATTCTGGATTTGCTGTTGCCATGTTTTGCTTTTTCGATTTAACCCAATTCAATTAAGATGGTTTGAAATCTTGTCACCAAATTTCCTGCTACGAACTAATTTACGGATGATTTTTAACTAATAGAAGCTTCAAATGACTTCTCAAGAAAATTTTTCCTTTCCTCGAAGCAGGTCAAAAAACAGGATAAAATCTGAAGCGAGACTATAAAAAGGATAAGTGAAGGTTGCTGGTTTATTTTTTTCAAAAAAGAAATGTCCCACCCAGGCAAAGCCATAGCCAATTAGGGGAATGGCTGCTAGCCAAATGTATTGGGCCATTGCAAGGGCTGCTACGAGTACCACCAAAACCAAGCCTGTGCCTATAAAATGCAGCACGCGGGAGGTAGGATTCTGGTGTTCAGTTAAGTAATAGGGGTAAAATTCTTTCAAGGAGGTATACTTCTTTTCCATACTTAGTTCTTTTGGGTAAAGTTAAATTCAAGAAATGTGTTTGTGGTTTTTTCTAAAGTCTTCAAGGTGATTTTTTCTTTGCTTTTGGGCGATGTAACCTCGGTAACGCCTGTGAGCATCATCAAAGATTTTTCTTGACTTGGGTCAATGATCTCTAGAATGACCTGAAGTAACTCATATTTGGTGGTGGTTACTTGTGGGCGAAAGTTGCCCATCATGGGATTAAACAACCAAGGATCGTACAAGCGCATCCCCCAAAAAGGATAAGGGTTCATGGTATTCACTCGTTCGCGCTGCCTCAGGTCTTCATTGGAATGGTAACGGATGACCAAATCAGGCTTCTTGGCATCGTACACGAGCCCTGCAGCCAGCAATTGGGCTTCTAGCGCTTCTTGTACTTTCTGATCTAATTTGGGGTCTGAAAATCCTGGAATGCCTAGTTCCTTATTCACTAATACAAAACTTTCATACCTTTTTTGAAAAGGGATTTCTCTATTCTCCACGAATATCTCAGCCGTGTTGCAAGACCAAAGCAAGCTAGCTGCTAGGATGACAAATAGGGATGCGATTTTCATGTTTAGAAAGGAAAAAGATTTCATTCGGTTAACGGCTGAAAGTGAAGGTAATTTATCTTTTTCATGAAAAAAATACGAGGAATCTAAACAATGTGTTTCGGGCTACCGCAATGAATGTTATTTTTGACAAATTGTACCCATGAGTAGACCTGATTTTGACGATATCTATATGGAATTGGCGGTAAATCTCGCCAAGCGATCCCATTGTATTAAAAAACATGTGGGAGCCGTATTGACGAAGGATACCCGAATCATTTCTATTGGTTACAACGGACCTCCTGCCGGGACGCACAATTGTGACGTGGAATTTCCAAGTGAGGGTTGTGCGCGCGACTCTAAAGGAAGTTGTTCCTTGGCCTTGCATGCCGAGCAAAACGCGATTCTTTATGCTGTCAAAAACAATACTTCGGTAGAAGGATCTACCTTGTATGTGACCCTAGCACCTTGTTTGGCCTGTGCTCGCATCATTTTTTCCATGGGGATTTCCAAAGTGGTCTACCTTTTTTCCTATGCCGAATACAAGGGGATAGGCTCAGATGAGGGCGTTGACTTCTTGGTCAAGTTTGGGGTAAATGTGCAGCGCTACAGCAAATCGCTGGAAGTAAGCGATCACCTGATTTAAATGAAGTTGACTTCGGGATGTAGGTGAATCCCGAATTTTTCCAAGACGGAAGCCTGAATCTGTTGGGATAGGCTTTTTATTTCTTCTCCAGATCCTCCTCCATAGTTGACTAGTACCAGGGCTTGCTTGGCGTGTACCCCGACGTCACCAATTCGTTTGCCTTTCCAGCCTGCTTGTTCGATTAACCATCCTGCGGCTACCTTAACTCCCTCTGCACTTGGATAACCAGGAATGCTGGGATAGCTGGCTTTTAGCCTGTCAAATTGAGCAGTTGGGATGGTAGGATTCTTGAAAAATGATCCTGCATTCCCAATCTCCTTTGGATCAGGAAGTTTGGATTGCCGAATTTGGATAACGGCATCACTAATGGCTCGAATACTGGGCTGATCGATTCCATTGGCGGCGAGCACCTCTCGAATGGCCCCATATTCCAAGTGAAAATTAGGCGTTTTCGACAAGCGAAACGTTACTGAGGTAATGACGTATTGGTCTTTGAGGGTTTGTTTGAATACACTTTCTCGGTACCCAAATTGGCATGCTTTTGCATTAAAGGAATGCATTTCTAAGGTTTCTCGGTGCATGGCCTGAAGGCTATCAAACACGTCCTTGATCTCTACTCCATAGGCTCCAATATTTTGCATGGGAGATGCACCTACAGTACCTGGAATCAAGGACAGGTTTTCTAGTCCTGCCCAATCTTGTGCGATGCTGTGTAGAACGAGCTCATGCCACATTTCTCCCGCACCTACTTCTACCCAAAGTTGATCTCCTTCCTCCTTGACTAAGTTGATCCCTTTGATTTCCAACTTGATTACTAGCCCTTCTATATCACGAGTCAATAAAATATTGCTCCCTCCACCCAAAATAAATGCCGGTAACTGCTTTTCCTTTGCAAAAACTAAGGCTTCTTTTAATTCAGTTAGCGTGCTAACCGTGGTAAAAAAATGAGCCTTTTGATCGATACCAAAGGTGGTGAGGGGTTTTAAAGAAATGTTTTCTTGTAGGTTCATTGGTAAAACTTATCCTGCGAAGTAAAGAAGTTTTTGCGCCATTGTGAAATGGAATTGGAGAAGGTTTGATCCATTCGGTAAGAATAAGTTCTTCAATTCAAATCAGAAGGGTTTGGATGAAAAGCCTCTTCCCAGCCGTCTATTCTTCTGAGTTGGAATGCCTACAATAGTATCTTAGGTGCATAAAAAAGGCCCCGTATGAACGGGGCCTTTTTTGCTTAACTGAAGTAAGTTTTCAGTCCTTCAAGTTTTTCAAGTAATACATGCTCTACTTGTCTGTAATCACTTGTATTTGATAGACTTGTGTTTACGGAAAAGTAGTACTTTATTTTCGGTTCGGTTCCGGAAGGGCGTGCAGAAATCTTGCTGCCATCCGCTAGGTAGAATTGCATCACATTGGATTTATCCAGATCCAAAACTTCCACTTTTTGCGTTTTCGGATAGTGGATGCTCGCGTTCTTTACATCGTAAATCTTCT
>CAYNIK010000060.1:0-6936 GCA_964397145.1 uncultured Limnohabitans sp. | reverse complement strand
TGCTGTTGAGGTAGGCTTTTTCGCGCTCGCGGAACTTTGCCATTACCTCCAAACTTACCTTACCCACTTTTCCAGAGCCTACTTTTCGATCGTCAATTTGGGTGACGGGCAACAAAATCTTGGTAGTAGCAGAGATAAAGGCTTCATCTGCTTCCCAAACCTCTTCCAAAGAAATAGGTCGGATTTGTACATCGCCTGCCACTGCCAGTAAATTCTTTCGAGTAATTCCCATCAAAATGTGTTTGTCTGGGGTATGGATGACTCCATCTTTGACGATAAAGAAATTGCTTCGCGAACTTTCGCTTACCCATCCATTCCAGTGGTACAAGACATCTTCTGCCCCTTGCTGCTTCCACTGCATGCTATGCCATACGGGAAGCGTGTAGTTGGTGGTTTTGATGTCTGCTATCGCACGCACATGTTCCACAGTCAGTAATTTGACGCCCTGCTGGTACTTTTCTTCAGAAGGGAAACTCAGTTCCTCCCCAAACATAAACAGGGTGCCGGTTGCAGGGGAAAAGTGATTTTCAGATACTCCTCCAGTCAATACCATGCGGATTCCGCCTTGCTTCAAGTCATTTTTGGCAATCAATTCTGTAATGATGGCACGTAACTCTTCACGAGAATAAGGCAAAGGCAAAAAGGTTTTTGCGGCGGATGCAGTAAATCGATCCAAATAATCTTCCAAAAATACAGGTTGATACTGCTCGGTTCGGAAAAAATCAAAGATTCCATAGCCACGAATTACGGCCAAATCAGCGGGATGAAGGCGAGCATCTTGGGTTGGGATAATGTTCCCATCGGCAAAACAGAATGGTTTCATAGCATCAAAGTGAGTAGTCAAAATTAGGACTAAAATTCACATAGGCTTAGCCGAAGGCTGTAGTTTCTTTTTTAATTTTGAAAATTAGTTAACCCAAACTACATCCCATGAAATTATTTCCATCTGCCTTGACCCTTTTGATCTCTTTTCTAATTCTTTCCTGTGCCAATCCCTTGATTGAAGAAAATAAAAAGATGCGTGAACAAATTATCGGAGTGCACGATGAAGTGATGCCCAAGATGGGAGAATTGATGTCTTTGCAAAAGAAAGCCTTAGCTCAAGCAGATAGTTTGTATGCGCAAGACAGCACGGCCACTACTCAGATTGAATCCATGCGCGCGCTGGCAGGGCAACTTGACCAGGCTTACGAGGGGATGTTTGTTTGGATGCGTCAGTATTCGCTAGAAGAGGAGGGGAAAACTCCCGAGGAAATCAAAACCTACCTAGACGATCAATTGCTGAAAGTCAATCAAGTGAACACGGATATCAAAGCCGCCTTGGATCAAGCAGCAGCTCAATTGAAAGACTAATTTCCTGCTGGAGGGCTTTTTAGGTAGCCCTCTACCCGAGGAGCATCGATGACCCCTTCGCTCATGCCCCAACTGTTGTACAAGTAGGTGGCAATCTGGGCTAGGTCCAGAGGACTCAAATTGGGATTGGCAGGCATGGCTTGGTTGTAAACTTGTCCATTGACTACAATCTCTCCGTCTTTTCCATGCTTCATGATCCACACCGTTCGGTGAATGTCGGCCTTGAAGTAATCTGCATCTCGCAAAGGGGGGATAAGTTTCCCCAAGCCAGTTCCATCTTTCTGGTGGCAGTTGGCACAATAATTTTCATACAACTCCTTTCCAGGAATCGCGAATTTTAGGACTTCTGGATCTGAAATTTGAGCAAGAGTATTGGCTTCGCTACTTGCTTTGGGGGCACAGGAGGCAGTAAAAAGTCCAATCATTAATGAAAAAATGAGTAGTCTCACGGGTTGAGCAGTTTGGGGATGTCTGCAAGTAGGCGGTCTACCTGTTCGGATTTGGTTCCGTCATACACGCCACGGATTCTTCCTTGCTGATCCACGAGTACAAATGCACCACTGTGAAGAAATCCTCCTGGTTCTAAGTCATCTGCCATCGCAGTAGTTAAGTAGCTGGTTTGACCAATTTCAAAGATCTTTTCCTGATCTCCCGTCAAAAAATTCCAAGTAGCCGCATCCGATACGCCTAATTTGCCTGCATAATCCTGAAGCACGGCTTGCGTATCATGCGTTGGATCGATGGTATGGCTTAGGATTCGAAAATTGGGATCTCCCTTAAATTGCTCGTATACCCGAAGCATTTCCTTTTTCATGATTGGGCAGATGGTAGGGCAGGTGGTAAAAAAGAAATCGGCTACATACACCTTACCTGCCATATCCTCCTTACGGATAGTGTCTCCCAGTTGGTTGACGAAGGCAAAGTCTGCAATGCTGTGGTACACCGTATCCTGATTGTCATCCACGTAGCGCTCGCCAAGTATGGGCAACTCTGTGCTGGTTGTTTCTTCCTGTTTGGAAGAACTGCAGGCCAGGGCAAAAGCCATCAGCACCAACAGGGAGCTAGTTTGTATTGAAGCTATTCTATTCATTTCGTTCTGTAGTTTTTATAAACCTTGATGGCGAGCAGTAGTACTACGAAAAGACCTACTAGTCCTAACATTCCCCAAAGCATGCTGATTGTGTTTTTCAAGACAATCAGGAATACAATGGCAAAGAGCAGCAAGGTTGAAACTTCATTCCATAGGCGCAATTGGGTCGAGGTCCAGCGGGATTCTCCCTTTTGCAGCTGCTTAAACAATACCTGGCTGTAGCCGTGGTATACGTAGAGCAAGCCTACAAAGATTAGTTTGGCTTGCATAAATTCCTGTTGGAGGTAACCCCAGCGGTAGCTAAGCACCCAAAACCCAAAAATTAGCGTCAAGATGGCCGATGGCCAGGTGATAATGTACCACAATCTGCGCGCCATCAAGTCGAGTTGTGGCTTCAGGATGAGGCGTTCGTGTTCGGGTTTTTCGAGGGCTTCGGTTTGGTAAATAAACAGGCGCACAATGTAAAAAAGGCCTGCAAACCAGGTGACAATAAAAATCAGGTGCAGTGCCTTGACGTATTCGAATCCCATTGTCAAAATTTTAGGCTAAATTAAGGGCTTCAGCCTACAAACCCGCTATAAATTTTTGAAAAGACCATCTACCCTCCTTATAATTCTTGGCATCGCCGTACTTTTAGTTGTAGGGCTAATTGTGACCGAAAGTTTTTCCGAACAGGGAATCGCTGCCTACCAAGACCAGTTTGAGGAAGTGGGTTACTTCAGAAATGAAAATAATACGGGTCCTGTGCTACGGATCTATGCCTACCGAACCCAAGTGGAGGATCCGGAAGTATTGAAATCCTTTGCTGACCTGCTCCCACACACGAAGTACGGTCGAACACTGGTATTTTTTGTGAATGAACCGGTAAAGGCTCCCGTGGTACTCTCTCCAGAAAACCCACATTTTCCTGCATCTTTGAGCCCCTCTGTTTTTGCGAAGTATGAAAAAACACCGATGGGTGAACAACAACTAGAATTGGTCAATCCATGAGAAAAAGACGATCGCTTGCAGAATTCAAAGCCGGGATATTGGCCGGGGATCGAGTCATCCTTGCTCAGGCCATCACCTTAGTGGAGAGTGAACTTCCTGCAGATCAAGCCTTAGCCACGGCGCTAATTCAAGAAGTGTTGCCCTATACGGGTGGCTCTTTTCGAATTGGAATTACAGGTGTACCCGGTGTGGGTAAAAGTAGCTTCATCGAAGTTTTTGGCATCCGGCAATTGGATGCAGGAAAGAAAGTGGCGGTCTTGGCGGTAGATCCCAGCAGTTCCCTATCCAAGGGGAGTATTTTGGGGGACAAGACCCGCATGGAACGATTGGCCTTGGATAAGCGCGCTTTTATTCGTCCCAGTCCCTCGCGGAGTACCTTGGGAGGAGTGGCAGGCAAAACCCGGGAGGCCATCCTTCTTTGTGAGGCGGCAGGATTTGACTTGATTCTGGTGGAGACGGTAGGGGTAGGCCAAAGTGAAACCGCCGTAAAAAACATGGTTGATTTTTTCCTTTTGTTGCTGCTTGCTGGTGCAGGGGATGAATTGCAGGGGATAAAAAAAGGAATCGTAGAAATGGCCGATGGCTTTTTGATCCACAAGGCCGATGGAGATAACCTGGATTTGGCTGCTCAGGCCAAGGTGTCTTATCAAAATGCAGTACATCTTTTGCCTCCAAGCGAGAAGGGCTGGAGTCCCAAGTTGCTACTTGGCTCTTCACTTACTGGATTGGGCATGCAAGACTTGGAAACGATGTTAACTGCTTACCAAGAACAAATGAAAGTTTCCGGATTTTGGGATGCTACTCGAGGCTTGCAGCGATTGACTTGGTTAGACGATCAGATTCAGGAAGTATTGGGTCGGGCATTTGTAAATCATCCCGGGGTAAAGGAAATCTTGGAACGAGAAAAGCCAGCGGTTCAATCTGGTTTGCTTAGTCCCAGCTTACTAGCACAACAAGCGGTGGACCTGTTTTTATCCAAAAAATAGTAGGAATTAGGAATGAAAAAGTTGCAACTCAATAGGAGCGCATCTTGAATTTCTTTTTCAATTCATTGACTGCATTGCGGAAGGACGAGTCCGTTTCCATGATGTCGTTGACCGTTTGGATGGCATGAATCACCGTGCTATGGTCTCGACCACCAAAGTGATAACCTATGGATTTTAAGGAATGGTTGGTGAAATCTTTGCAAAAATACATGGCCACTTGACGGGCGATTACGATTTCCTTTTTTCTCGTTTTATCCTTCAATTCCTCTACTTGAATGCCGTAGTAATCGGCTACAGCCTTTTGGATAAAATCGATCCCAACTTCCGTTTCAATGTCCTTGATGAAATTTTTGATAATGGACTTGGCCAGTTCTAGGCTGACTTCTACTCGATTGAGAGAAGCATGGGCGATGAGGGAGATCAGAATACCTTCCAATTCACGCACATTGGTATCTACTGAATAGGCTAGGTATTCGACTACAGTATCCGGAATATTGATTCCTTCGGATTCCATCTTTCTGCGAATGATCGCCACTCTCGTTTCAAAATCAGGCATCTGCAGATCAGCGGTCAATCCCCATTTAAATCGAGAGAGCAAACGCTCTTCAAGACCCTTCAAATCCCGTGGAGGACAATCAGAGGTCATGATGATCTGTTTTTTGTTTTGATGCAGGTGATTGAAAATGTGGAAGAACATCTCTTGGGTTCGGTCCTTCCCTGCCAAGAATTGGATATCGTCAATGATCAAGACATCCACTTGCATGTAAAAATTAGTGAAGTTTTTCACGTTACCATCTTTGATGGAATCCATGAATTGATTCACAAACTTTTCTGAGGAGACATAGAGCACAAATTTCTCTCCAGGTCCATTTTTTATTTCATTGCCAATGGCTTGCACCAAGTGGGTTTTGCCCAAACCTACTCCTCCGTAGACCATCAAGGGATTGAAGGAAGTGATTCCAGGCTTGCTGGCTACTGCAAATCCTGCCGATCTGGCTAGGCGGTTGCAATCGCCTTCAATGTAACTGACGAAGGTATAGTTTGGATTCAGGTTACTTTGCGTCAGTAGACCTGCATCCAAGGATTGCATTTCAAATGGTGTCTTTACCTCTTGGGCTGGTGTTCCAGGTTTTTTGTTGCTGGCATTTCCCTGCGGGAAAGAAACCACATAAGGCTGATTGCTTGGATTCCCCTTATCTACAACCACTGCGTATTCAAGACGTCCCGCAGCACCCAAGGTGTTTTTGATAGCCAATTTAAGTTCTTCCACGTAATTGTCTTCTAGCCATTCGTAGAAGAATTGACTAGGAACCTGAATGGTAAGCGTGGATCCTTCAAGCTTTACGGGTACAATGGGCTTAAACCAGGTGGAATAGCTCTGCTCATTGACGTGTTGTTCGATCACACGCAAGCATTCACTCCATACAGCATTGGCTTCTGAACTCATTCGAAAAGGATAGGATTCACACTTCTGTCAATAGCTGACAAAGGGGGTGTCAAAAATGTGGAAAATTCACTTAAATAAAAAATCAAAAACGGAAGGAATCCTTTTTTTTAAACAATTTCTATGAATTTAAGGTTTTGCCACTCGCTAATTTGGCAAAATTCCAAATGTTTATCCGCGAAATGACGGGGTTAAACAGTTAGCTTACCGCTATTATGCCAATGAAAATTCTGATAAATGGATGAAGGCGTACTGTTTGTGTGCTTGCTTTATAATTGTCTTCCCCTTTCGGAGCATTTTGGCGAGGAATGGTTAATTTTGAGTTCTCGTTTTTTGCACAATCAGGTTTATGGAGCAGGATTTATTTTTCGAATTTCCCAATACAACCAAGGAAGACTGGTTGCGACAAGTCAGACTTGACCTTAAGGGAAAAGGAGAGCCGGAAAGCTTGGGAACTAGCCTTTGGGATACCCTCCCGTTACAGCCCATGTATACGCTAGAAGATGTGCAGCATGTGGTAAAGCAGCGTCGTTTTCATGCCCCTTCCGAATTTCCGGGAATGCCCCCGCGGTACTGGGACAATGTAGTCACTGTGTTGCCTGGCGATACGAATACCGAGGTGTTGGCTGCCTTGGAAAATGGAGCGGAAGGTTTGGTGATACCACTCCATGGAACCGAAGAACTGCAAGAACTTTTGCAGGGTGTACTTCCGCAATACATTTCCATCTACCTGCTCCCCTTAGGAAATCCTGTAGTCGCAATTCAGCTTTTTCAAGATTGGGTGGAGAGCACAGGGGTGGATGGATCAACAATTCGCGGTGGAATGCTCTGGAGTCCCGCAGATCAAGTTTTTGATCGACAGCAGGACCTGGGACTAGGGGTCGAATTATTGGAAGAGCTACTAGAACTTACCGAAGGCTATCCCAACTTTAAGGCATTTTGCATCAAAACCTCACGCTACAGTGAATCAGGAGCCCATCCGCTGGATGCACTCACCTTTGGACTGGGGGAGTTGGTAGAGATTTTAGATCGGGTGTCTTGTGCACCTCGTAGTGTATTTGAAAAGTTGTTTT
>CAYNIK010000059.1:0-6968 GCA_964397145.1 uncultured Limnohabitans sp. | reverse complement strand
CACGAATGGCGGGCGAATAAAGTGCCAGGGCATGGATGTCTGCTTGCTGACTGGCTAGCAAAAGTCCTAGTGAACCACCCATGGAGGTGCCTACTACAATGACTTTTTCCCCCAAACTTTTACCTATTTGATACGCCTCACCTGCTGCATTGGCCAAGTCTTGAGCTGTTAAATATTCCATCCCATTTTTTCGGCTGATGCCATGCTCGGGTAGGCGGGTTACGAATAAGTTGGCACCAAAATGTGCTGCTAAGAAGCGATGCACGGGATCACCTTCCATGGGGCTAGCGCCAAAACCATGGATGTAGACGATGGAATAGGGTGTTTTTTGTTTATTCAAAGAATCAGCCCAGATGATGTAGGCTTTGTTGCCAGGCTTCATCCCTTTGACAGTATCTTCTCGCATTTTTAGGTAATCCTCAAGCCCTTTTGGATCACTTGGGACTTCAGGATAGGCAATGGTCAACCGCTGGGTTTCCACTTTAGGTCCCACCATGTACACGATTGCCAGAATCATGGCGGTAGCAAAAAGGCCTAAGAATATTTTTTTAATCATGGGATGGGGTGCTAGGGAGTGAACTTATTGAGGATTTAAATATCTCAGTTTTTTAGTTCATTGTTTGACTAGAATATTTCGAATTTTTGTTTTTCTAGTCCTTACAACCTTCTAAGCCTAATTTCCGTTTAAATTCGCATTGTAAAACCCATAATTATGAAAAAAATACTAGCCCTTCTCATCTTCTTTGCCTTTGGATTCACTGCTCAAGCACAAGAAACTGCTGTTCCTCATCGCTCTTTATTTTTGGAATTGGGTGGTTCAGGCCTTGCCTACAGCTTTAATTACGATTTTCGATTTGATTCCACTCGAATCGATTCCTGGGGGATGCGAGTAGGTGCAGGCGGGTATGGAATAGAAGGGGATTCTTTTTTTTCGGTGCCAGTTTTGGTCAATAAGTTGTACGGCAAAGGCCCACATTACTTTGAATTGGGAATAGGAGCAACCCTTTTTGGGTATACGAATGATAGGTACACCTATTGTGCATCGGGATACTATGATGCAAATGGAATGTATGTATGTAATCAACAAGCCGTAAACGATGATTACAATTTTATCCTCCCTGTAGATGGGAATCCAAGTTTGATGGGTACTATGAACATAGGTTACCGCAAGGTGCCGGTAGATGGAGGATTTACCTGGAGACTTAATCTTACCCCCATCTTCAATAACAATGGTTTTTGGCCGCTCTTTGCCGGGGTAGGTTTTGGTTATGCGTTTTAAGCACTAGGCCTACTTATTTTTTTCTTTTGTTAGCAGGTGTTTGGTGAGTTGTTGGGCTTTTTGCTCAAGATCAATGCCCAGTTCATCCCGAGTAACTCGAATGACTCTTTCTCGATCGGCAGCAGGAAGTTTGTTATAGCCCACCCAAGCACCAAGGATACCTCCAGCTAGGGAAGCCGTGGTGTCATTATCTCGGCCGTAATTGGTAAGGAAAGTAAGTGTGCCTTGAAAATCAAAGTCCGTAAACAGCATGGCTGTAATCGCTTGCAGGTAGATTTCTCCCGCATGAAAAGGCATGTCCTGTTGACGGCGATCCAATTCGGTATACGCATAAATTAAGGCAGGATTATCCAAACTCATTCTATTTGGGAGGGAATCCAGTTTTTTTGCTTCACGCACAATGTTCAAGGCGTCTTTCAGCAATTTATGGGAAGTGCGCCCAACCAATCGGCTTTGAAAATAGCCTTCTGGATCCAATCGAAGCGATGCCAATAGGCTGTCCTTTGAAGCACTTGGGGTCATTCCTGATGCTGTCAGCGCCGCAGCAAGCGCGGTGAGGTCTCGTGCGTAGCCTAGGTCAAAAATGGATACTCGGTAGGCTTCTTGGTAGGCTTTCTCGGGATTTCCAGGATAAAATGCTCCTATAGCGGGAGCATAGAGGAGTCCAGCGCAAACCATTTCACCCCCATAAAACTTGCTCAGAGAATCCGCATAGCCTCCCAAATTTGCATCTCGATAGGGTACAGCCACCTTGGCCCACTCTGATAGCCAATTCGCTTCTTGCAATGCATTTTCAAAGGGTTCAACTTCAGTGCCTTTTGTATTTTTCAGTTTGGTCAAACTCCCTTCGTAGGTTTTGAAGATGTGCGATGCAAAATCTTTAGGTTCTAAGAACTCTGATTTTTGGGTGAGTAAGTATTCTACCGCAAGGTTTTTCCAGCGGGTATCATCCGTAGTGCCACCCGCGGGCAAATTAGCCTTCCAAATTCCCTCTGGGGAGGTTTCTCGCACCATGGAATCCAAATCTTCTACGAATCCATATTCGAGTTGGATGGCTTCTCGAGTCCACATCTCTGTCGGCGCGCCCATGGCATCTCCCAAAGCCGACCCTACGAGCATACCCAACACGCGGTCGTACAATGCTGCCTCTGTGAGTCCAGAAGAGGTGATGGCCTCCGTTGAAAAATCAGGCGATGCATTTTCAGAATCCTGTTGGCTGCAGGAAACAACGAGTACGAAAAGTAGGAAGTAAGCTAATTTTTTCATCTAGGATAGAAGGAAGGTTCTTGCGCGTGCAAGAAGTGTTTTTTTGGTATCTAATGTTAAAGTTACCGGGAGTTGGGCAATACCAATCAATCGGCGCAGGATTTCCACCCCGCGGTAGTGTTGGACCAAAGTCCAATCCACCGGAAGGTTGTAGTGTTTTTGGACCTCTGTGCACAAATCTTCCGCTTGTTGAGAAAGATCTAAATGGGCGAGGAAAACACCTAGGTCAAATTCTGCATCTCCTAAGCCTCCAAATTCGGGGTCAATGATTTTGATTCCAGAGGATACCTGCAGCCAACTACCAGGATAATAATCTCCATGCATCAGTACTTTCCCATCGGTTAGGTAGCGATTGCCTAGTAATTGGATACGTTGCTTGAGGAATGCATCGGTTTTATAGGGCATGCTTGCCTCCTGTAGGCCGGGTTGTACGCTGTCCAAGTCAAATCCATTTTCTTCCAAAAAAGGAAAGTTAAAGATATGTTCATGATTCAAAGCCCGCATGCTCCTTGTTGAGGGAAAATCTGCGATTTCTAGTTGATGCAAGTGCATCAGGTAATCTACCAAGTGATGGATTTCCGTGGTTTTGAGTTTGTGGTCCCCGGCGTACAGCGAAAGAAAATCACTGCCCTCACCCAGATCTTCCAAGAGCATGAGGTGGTTGTGCGCATCGTAATGTAAGACCTTTGGGGATAGTGAGGCCAAAAATGGATTGCCGTCCAACTGCCTTAAAAACTGGTATTCAATCGCTATACGAGAAATAGGTGCTGGAATCTGGGGGTATTTTCGTACGTAATGCTTTGCTTGTTTGAGAATGTAGGAGCCTTGATTGGTCTCAATTCGAAGCACTAAATTCATGTTGCTTTCCCCTGGAATGGAGGTGCTTAAAATCTTTTCTCCTGCTCTCCAAAATCCAAGGTCTTGGAGGTAGGTGAGTGGTGAATTTTGCTGGATGTCAATCATAAGTATTCAAGTCCTCAAATTTATACTTTCGCAAGAAAGAAGGCCTAGGTTTGAGGGAGAATATTCAATTTGACTCCGTTTTTTTAACGATCGTCCTAGGTATTTTTCTATTTTTGGAAAGCAAAACTAAACCCAAATATGTTCGGACTTCATCGATCCCTCTTTCAAGAGGAACACGCGCTTTTTAGACAAAGCGTTCGGGAATTTATCGCCCGGGAGATAATCCCCTTCAATGCGGAATGGGAGATTCAAAAGCAAGTGAGTAGAGAATCTTGGATGAAATTAGGGGAAAATGGATTCCTGGGAATTCAAGCACCCGAGCACTTGGGTGGACTCAATATTCAGGATTTTCGATTCAATGCCATTTTTATCGAAGAACTAGGTTTGAGCGGTTGTTCGGGTCCAGCCATTGGCTATCCCTTGCACAACGACATTGTGATGCCTTACATCCTTCATTACGGAACGGAAGAGGCAAAGAAAGCCTATGTGCCCAAGATGGTGTCTGGGGAGTGGATTGGTGCTGTGGCCATGACTGAACCAGGTGCTGGTTCTGATTTGCAGGGAATGCGGACCACGGCCATGGATCAAGGAGATCATTTTGTCATGAATGGTTCCAAGACTTTCATCACCAACGGCTATTTGTCTGATGTGGTGGTGGTGGCTGCCAAAACCGATCCTACTCGAGGAGCAAAAGGCATTTCACTTTTTCTTGTAGACAAGGACATGCCTGGGTTTACCAAGGGTGTTCCTTTCGAAAAAGTGGGTTTGCATGCCCAGGATACCTGCGAACTCTTTTTTGAAGAGGTGAAGATCCCAAAACAAAACCTATTGGGTAAGTTGGGAGAAGGATTTACCTACCTAATGACCGAGTTGGCACAGGAGCGCTTGGTGGTCGCCTTGGCAGCAATTGCCTTGTCTGAATACGCACTATCCAGCACCATTGACTATGTCAAGCAACGGAAGGCCTTCGGAAAGGCTATCAGTGAATTTCAAAATACGCGCTTTAAATTAGCTGAAATGGCTGCGATGGTCGAGCAGGGACGAATCTATTGTGATTACTTGGTCCAACTTCATAACGAGGGAAAACTGGATTCTGCCATGGCTTCTGCAGCCAAGTACAACATGACCGAATTGCAATGTAAGGTGGCAGATGAATGCGTACAGCTTCATGGAGGCTATGGCTACATGTGGGAGTATGGAGTCGCCAGGGCATGGGCAGATGCTCGTGTTCAGCGCATCTATGCGGGCACCAATGAGATCATGAAAGAATTGATCGCTCGAAAAATATTGAAATAGTCCCCTTGAAGCTTGGCGATGCCCAAGTATTTTAAGTAATTGAACTTTTAATACACCCAAAATAGAGAACAAATGAACGATTTTCCTTGGTTTCAATTTTATCCATCCTCTGTTCCAAAGGAAGTGGATTGTACCGCATATTCGAGTGTTACGGCTTTATTCGAGGAAAGTGTGGCCAAATACGGATCTTCAGTGGCCTACGAATGTATGGGTAAAACTCTTTCTTTTAATGAATTGGATCGTTTGAGTTCCCAATTTGCTGCGTACTTGACAAAGGAACTGAAACTAGCAAAGGGTTCCCGAGTGGCCATTCAGATGCCCAATGTACTTCAATATCCCGTGGTGATGTTTGGAGCCCTTCGTGCAGGCATGGTGGTTGTAAATACCAATCCGCTGTATACACCAGCTGAAATGAGGCATCAGTTTAATGATGCTGGAGCCGATGTGGTGGTGATTGTGGCCAATTTTGCATCCAACCTAGAAAAAATCAGGTCTGAAATTCAGGCCAAGCATGTGGTCGTGACCGAATTGGGCGATTTACTGGGAGGTCTGAAGGGTACTATTGTCAATTTGGTGGTCAAGCATGTCAAAAAGATGGTGCCTGCATTTAACCTTCCTGAGGCAGTAAGTTTAAAGAAGGCATTGGCTTTGGGAGCGAAACATTCGTTTTCAAAGGTAGCTATCACTTTGGACGATCCAGCATTTTTGCAATATACGGGCGGAACCACTGGAGTGTCTAAAGGAGCCGAACTGAGCCACGGAAATATTGTCGCCAACATGCAGCAAATCTCCGCTTGGATGAAACCCAAGTTGCGGGAAAAAGAAGAAATCGTCATCACTGCTTTACCGCTGTATCACATTTTTGCCTTGACGGTCAACTGCTTGGCTATGCTAAAAATTGGAGCACATAATGTGCTGATTACCAATCCAAGAGACATGAAGGCTTTTATTGGAGATTTAGCCAAAAAACGATTCACAGTAATTACTGGAGTCAATACATTGTTCAATGGATTATTGAACCAAGAGGCCTTTGGGAAATTGGATTTCTCAGGTTTGAAAATTGCTGTAGGAGGTGGGATGGCGGTACAGAAAGCAACTGCCGAAAAATGGAAATCAGTAACTGGGGTTCCTTTGGCAGAAGGCTACGGCTTAACAGAAACAGCTCCTGTGGCCACTTGCAATCCCATTGACGGCACGGAGCGAATTGGCACCATTGGCATGCCTTTGCCCAATACTGAGGTGATGATTGCCGATGATGCAGGTAATCCGGTAGCCTTGGGTGAGCGCGGAGAGATTTTGATCAAAGGTCCGCAGGTGATGCGTGGCTATTGGAATAGACCTGAGGAAACCGCCCTTGTCATGCATGGAGATTGGTTTAAGTCTGGAGATATCGGCGTGATGGATGCCGATGGATTTACCAAGATTGTAGACCGTAAAAAAGAAATGATCCTGGTTTCAGGCTTCAATGTGTATCCCAATGAGGTAGAAGATGTGGTTGCTTCCTGCCCAGGAGTATTGGAAGTAGGGGTGATTGGAATGCCTGATCCGAAGTCTACCGAGAAGGTGGTCGCCTATGTGGTCAAGAAAGACCAGGGGCTTACCGAAGAAAAGGTGATTGAGCACTGCAAGGAATCCTTGACCAATTACAAAGTTCCTAAGGAAGTCTTTTTCACCGACGAACTTCCAAAAACCAATGTGGGAAAAATCCTTCGCCGAAAAATCAAGGAGGCTCACCTCGAAAAGTTGGGTATGGCCTAAAGGAATTACACTTATTTCATTCAAAAACCGCGATTTCGCGGTTTTTTTTTGTTTTTTTGTGCTCCAATTTTAATTCATTAGTAAGCGAAGAACCTTCGCTAATTCCCTAAATTTTTATGACCTGGCAACTAATTAAAGATTCCCTCTTGGGAAAGGAGCAAGATTTTACCCGTCTTCCCTTGAAGACTGCCGTATTTATTCTTGCCATTCCCATGATCTTGGAAATGATGATGGAGTCTTCTTTTGCTATTGTGGATATATTTTTTGTGGCACAATTAGGTGAAAATGCCATTGCAACCGTGGGATTAACTGAGTCGGTGATTGTGTTGACCTACGCACTTGGGTTTGGATTTAACATGGCCGCCACCGCATTGGTATCTCGACGATTTGGAGAAAAAAACTACCA
>CAYNIK010000058.1:0-6990 GCA_964397145.1 uncultured Limnohabitans sp. | reverse complement strand
ATAAAATTCTGATGGTCAAACACAAGATGAGTTTGGAACACGATTTTTGGTCCACCCCTGGTGGAGGAATGCAGTTTGGAAGTCCAGCTCAGGAAAACCTTTCCCGGGAATTTTTGGAAGAAACAGGGTTGAATATTGCCGTAGGCAAATTTATTTGCATCCATGAATACCTAGACCCACCCTTGCACGCAATAGAATGTTTTTTTGAAGTAAAAAGAATTAGCGGTGATGCTACTTTGGGAAAAGACCCCGAACTTTCACCTGATAATCAAATTCTTGCAGAATTAAAGTGGATGACATTGTCGGAACTTCAATCTTTGGAGGAAAAATCCATCCATCCCCTTTTTCTTAGAATAAAATCGCTCGAGGAATTAGTATTGTGTAAAGGATATTTTAATTTTGAAAATAAATACCTAAAATAGCACGTTTTAAAAACCTTCAACCCTAACTGGATTTCTAAACCTTACTCAAAATGAATCTAACAAAAGTTCTCTCACTCGTATTCTTTGCAGTTGCTGCCTTCCTTGGTTACCTCCTTTGGAAAGGTGTAGATGACGTAGTAGAACAAGAAAAAAGAGTTGCCTTGCTAGAAGCAGCCACCATTGAAAAACTTGAAATGCTTCGTGATGCCCAGTTGGCGTACCAAGCTTCTAACGGAAAATACGCAGGCACTTGGGATTCTTTGAAAACATTCATTGAAACAGGTACCATTTGGATTGTACAGCGTACCGAAACCACTAAGCTATTGGATTATGGCGCAGAAGAAATCAATGTTTCTTACGACACAATTGGTTCTGTGGCAGTTATGGACTCCTTGTTCAGCCCAGAAAAACACCCTGATTTCAAAATCGACTTGTTGCCAGTAGTTCCAGGATCTGGAGGAAAGCAATTTGAATTCTTTGCAGACAAAATCGAAAAAACAGGTGGATACAAAGTGAGCGTATTTGAAATCCGTGATCCTTCTCCAATCAACCCTGAAAGAAGAGCAAATAACAACGAAAAAGCGCTTCGCGTAGGATCTAGAACTGACGCATCTACAGAGGGTAACTGGAAATAACCGGTACGAATCTTGGAAAATAACCTCAAGGTACAAACGAGTGATAAGTTTGCTGTTCAACATACGGCGAGCTTATCACTTTTTCTTTACCCCACCTCCCTACATATCTTTGCAAGGGATAAGAATCAGAGCATTACTGCAATTCATTCGTACGAACGAATAAGCTGGAAAAAACTGGAAGAGATTCTTGCTTCGGACTCATTGACCAAACTGGATATCCCTGCCAAAATTTATGTGCATGAGGAACTATTCACCCTGATGCCTGGAGTCTTTTTCCAACAAGGAAAAGAAAAAGAGTACATGCAACTTGTAGGGAAACTTCCCTCCTCTCCTTATTTTTTCAACACTGGAGTGGACAGCAACAATATTCAGCTCCTTAGTTGCATTCCTGAAAAATTACAACAACTATTCAGCAAACGTTTTTCTGAGCACAAATTCTACCATGGATCTTGTTCGTTTCTTTCCTACTTATTTAAGGAACGCTTCAATCTAATCGGTCAAGAAATTTGGGTTAACCTCCTTGATTCTCAGTGTTATTTGGCAGGCTTTACCGATCAAGAATTGTCGGTTTTCAACCAGTTTGAAGTAAGTTCCAAGGAAGACGTGCTGAAATACGTGATGATCTTGATGGAGACGCTACAACATGACCGAAATCATGCTCGGGTAACCCTTTTTGGAGCGACTCCAAAAAATGGCATCACGGAAGAATGGGGTAAAACCTACTTTACTAATTTCAGGTTGTTACGCCCACACGCCAACCAGAATTATGGACCTGGATTGTCCCACGACAAATCCCCGGCTATTTTTGAATCCTTCTGGCACTACGTCTAATCATGAAAAAAATAGCCATTTTCCCTGGTTCTTTTGACCCCTTCACCAAAGGACATCACGACATCGTGCTCAGAAGTTTATCGCTTTTTGACGAGGTAATTATCGGGATTGGCTACAACTCCACTAAGAAAAATCGTTATTTCGACATCGACTTGATGGTAGAGAAAATAGAAGAAGTATATGTCGATATGCCAAGAGTTTCGGTACTGGTTTACAACGAGTTAACTTCTACACTTGCCAAAAAACATGCTGCTCAATTCCTAATTCGTGGCTTGCGTAACACTACGGATTTTGAATACGAAAATACGATCAGCCAAATGAATCGCTACTTAAATGGAGAGCTAGATACCGTGTTTTTAATTACCTCCCCACAGTACGCCGCCATTAGCTCGACCGTGATTCGAGAAGTACACCGCTATGGAGGTGATGTAAGTGAATTTCTTCCCTATTCGCTTTAAGCAATCCCAGGTTTTTTCAAGTACTTTTTAAATAAGTACCGCATCGATGGATAGGAATCAATCAATGCTGTCTTGGCCTCTATCTCAGAAAGCCATTTGATATCATCAATCCCTTCTTCCTGCTGAGGCTTCATTCCCGTGTCATTGGTGCATGACATTTGGTACCAATACGTTTTCTTCAAAATACTTCGCCTATTTTGAGTATAGGTATGCCAGGTAGTACAGATATGTGCTCCTAGACGGACTTTCACATTGCACTCCTCTTCCACCTCTCGTTTGGCACATTGCTCGGGAGTTTCTCCCTTGTCAAACTTTCCTTTTGGAAAATCCCATTTTCCAAGCCGATGAATCAACAAGACCTTTTGCTTCTTGGTCACTACCCCTCCTGCCGCTTTTACAATTAAAAACCTACTCTTCACAAAGGTTTTGAGTTCTTTTTTCGCTGCTGTAACCAGCGTGACCGAATCCAGTTTTTTCATCTTCCGAGTACGCATTAAATAGAGAATGCGAATGACCAAATCTTGACTAGGTTCAAAAAAAACTACATCTCCTTCCCACTCCACATCTTCTGGAATCTCATCGGCCTGCTGGTAGCTATGTTCAAAAGATCTAGACGAATCAAGCTGTTTCAAGGATAGAATTTCCAGCGGCTTGTCGTTCACAAAAATTTTCATGGGTAATTGTGGCAAGTAGTTTTGATTCGTCCAAAAATGCATAAAAAATTGTAATAATCAGCAAAGCACAAAGGATTCTACTTTATGCTTACCTAGGTGGTTAAACGAGAATAATTACTCGATAAAAAAAATCCAATGCAGCGGTTTCTGAGCTGAGGAATCCCTTATTTTTACGGCATGGAAATCTTAAGCCCAAGCATTGCTGCAGAAGTAGCGCACTACCTATTAGAAATTCAAGCCATCCGACTTCAACCCGAAAAACCCTTTACTTGGGCATCGGGATGGAAATCCCCTATCTATTGTGACAATAGACTGTCACTTTCTTACCCAGCTATTCGGAATGCCATCAAAGGCAATCTAGTTCAGGCGGTCAACCAATTTTTTCCTGGTGTGGAAGCCATCGCAGGTGTAGCTACAGCTGGTATCCCTCAAGGGGCCTTGTTAGCGGATCAACTCGAACTTCCTTTTATCTACGTTCGATCCAAACCCAAGGGTCATGGCATGGAAAACATGATTGAAGGTAAAGTCGTCCCCAATCAGAAAGTAGTGGTGGTAGAAGATTTAGTATCTACTGGTGGTAGTTCGCTAAAGGCCGTGGAAGACCTTCGAAATGCAGGTTTTGAAGTATTGGGAATGGTGGCCATTTTCTCCTATGGCTTTGAAGTCGCAGACAAAAATTTCGCAGAGGCTGGAGTTCCCTTGGTATGCTTGAGCAATTACGATGCGCTGCTCCCACAAGCCGTAAAAGAAAACTACATCGGTCAATCGACCCTAGCTTCCCTAGCCGAATGGCGAAAAAACCCTAGTGGCTGGATGCAGTGAATTAATTTTCATCTTCAGCAAATTAGAAATTCACCTCATTCAAGAATGATTTTTATGAATCAACAATAGAACTCATGACTGAAAGCAAAAGGCTTAAAATAGGAGAAGGAAAAATAAGTGGGTACTTATCTATTTTTTTAGCGATCATTTGTTTTGGAACAACTGTTTGTGCTTATTTCCCAGAGTATTTAACCACTTCGGATTTTCGTCAATTATATGACCCAAATCGCATCAAATGGATTTTCCTTTTTGTGCTTTTAGCCTCTTTCGGTTTCGCCTTAACAAGTTTCATCTTAAGTAAAAAAACCAAACTTGGGTTTTTAGGGATACTAATTATTGCTGGATCAATCTTTCTTGCCACAGGCTTACCAGAATACCAAAACATTGAATCAAAGTCGTTTACAATCGGGATGGATTGGCTACTGATAGATATTTTAATTTCATCTATTGTTTTTATTCCAATCGAACTTTTTCTTCCAAAAAGACCTCACCAAACAAAATTCCATGAAGAATGGAGAACAGATTTAATCTACTTTATTATCAGTCATTTATTAATCCAGGTTTCTGGAGTTCTAATTAAATTACCTGCCGAACTAATGTTTTCAAATCTAGGACTTTCAACCTTGCAATCATGGGTCCAAAGTATTTGGTTTGTACCTCAACTATTTCTTGCTTTATTTATTTCAGACCTATTTCAGTGGTCAGCCCATTATTTTTTTCATAAAATCCCATATTTATGGAGATTTCATTCTGTTCATCACTCTATCAAAGAAATTGATTGGCTAGCAGGATCAAGACTTCATTTTGTAGATTTGATTGGCGTCAGGGCTTTTTCATTTATTCCCTTGTATGTATTAGGATTCACCCCTGCCGTATTTACCACCTACATAATCATTGTATCCTTTCAGGCAGTATTAGCACATTCAAATACTCGAATTAATTTTGGGTTTTTTCGCTATTTGATTGTGACTCCTCAATACCACCATTGGCACCATGCTGATGATCCCAAAGCGTTCAATAAAAATTTTGCAATTCATTTTCCTTTTATTGATATGATTTTTGGAACCTATTATCCAATCGGTAAAGCCTGGCCAGAAAGCACAGGTTTAGGAAATGTAAAATTTCCTAAAGGTTTTATTAGACAGTTTTTTTTTCCATTTGTAAAGAATCCAGAAGCTGATAACTCTATAAAATCACCAAGTGAACGATGATGAAAAAACTCATCTCCCTAGCAATTTAGACTAATTCCCTATTGGTGAATTTGGACTATCTTAATCAAAAAAGGTACATCAACTTCTAAAAAAAATGTGATTTTCAATTAAAAAGGCCTCTGAGTGGCCTTTTTAATTGAATACGATTCGTATTTCATTTATTCCTTTGGAAACCATGTGGCGTACATAGGGTAATTTTTGGCTGTTCGTAAGATCACCTCCCGCATATTATCTCCAATATCCTTGACCTTCTTGGCGGGCATTCCTGCATAGATCGATCCCGCTTCCACCACAGTGCCCGCAAGAACTACCGCACCCGCTGCAATGACCGCATCGGAATGGACAATGGCTCCATCCATGACAATAGCCCCCATCCCTACCAGCACCCGATCATGAATAATGCAGCCATGCACGATAGCATTGTGTGCAATCGAAACCTGGTTGCCAATGTAAGTTCCAGCCTGCTTGTACGTGCAATGGATCACTGCTCCATCCTGAATATTGGTATCGTCCCCAATTCGGATTTCATTCACATCTCCACGGATGACCGCATTAAACCATACGGTACAGTTTTTTCCCAACTTCACATCTCCCACTAGGGTAGCATTTGGTGCCAGCCAGCAGTTTTCACCCATCTCGGGAGCCAATCCATTTACTTCTAAAATACAAGCCATTGTCTTCTCGCTTTTTGCTTCGTTTGCAATTCTGTTGGGAAATTAAAACATTTCAAACAGTCCTGCTTCTTTTTATACAAATTCAGTGGATTTGAATTCCAAGGAATCATGAGGACTTCCGATTCCCTTGCTCAAAAAATAGTAGTTTAGGGCAGCAGAAGGAAACAGACATTTCCAAAATCAATTCCTAAAGCTACCAAGAGGCTAATTCCATGGAAAAAAGCTTGTTCGACTTTCCCATCCGAAAAATAATCCATTTGGATATGGATGCATTCTATGCCTCTGTGGAGCAATTGGATCATCCTGAATGGAGGGGAAAGCCGCTGGTGGTAGGAGGCAATGAAAGCCGTGGAGTCGTGGCAGCAGCAAGTTACGAGGCTCGAAAATTTGGGATTCACTCCGCCATGTCTTCTGCATTGGCCGCAAAAAAATGCGCAAGTCTGATTTTTGCCAAACCTAGATTTGACCGCTACAAAGAAATCTCCAGCCAAATTCAAGAGATCTTCTTTGAATATACGGACTTGGTAGAGCCCCTCTCCCTGGATGAAGCCTTTTTAGATGTCACTGAAAATAAGTTCGATTTAGATTCTGCCGTCCTTATCGCCACCGAAATCAGAGAAAAAATAAAAGCAAAAACCGGATTGAATGCCTCTGCTGGCATTTCCTACAATAAATTTTTAGCCAAAATTGCTTCAGACCTCAACAAGCCCAATGGGCAGGCAGTAATTCTTCCCGAAGAAGCAGAGGCCTTTCTTGAAAAACTACCCATCGGTAAATTCTTTGGAATCGGAAAAGTGACGGCTGAAAAAATGAGGCAAGTCGGCATCCATTGCGGAAAGGACTTGAAGGAATATTCTCGGCAATACTTAATCAAAAAGTTTGGCAAGTCCGGAGAGCACTATTTTCATATTGTCCGTGGAATTCACCTTTCTCCGGTACAAGCACACCGGGAACGGAAATCCTTAAGTGCAGAAAACACCTTTGAAAAAGACCTTTTTTTGACCCAAGAATTGGAACTGCAATTGGAATTGATCTACCAAGAACTCCTTCGTCGATTGAAAAAAACAGGGATTCAGGGCCGTACCCTCACCCTAAAAATTAAGTACAACGACTTTTCGCTCCAAACTCGGAGCAAGACCTTGGAGCGATTCCCAGATGAAACGCAAATTTGGCAAACTGCCGTCGAACTCCTTCATCAAGATTCCCTACCCAAACCAGTACGATTGCTCGGGCTAGGCGTATCCAACTTTTTTGAGGGAGAGG
>CAYNIK010000057.1:0-7046 GCA_964397145.1 uncultured Limnohabitans sp. | reverse complement strand
TCAACTGTTGACGTTTTTTTTAATCTCGGGTATAGTTACCCACACGGATCACGTCAGCGAAGACCCCAGCTGCCGTCACTTCAGCACCAGCACCCGGACCTCTAATGATCATGGGCCGATCGTAGTAACGGTCAGTAGTTAGCAAAATCATGTTGTCTGACCCTTCCAGACCATAAAAAGGATGTGAAGCGGGGATTGAACGAAGCCCTATTTTGGCTTTTCCGTCTTCCAATGTAGCCACAAAACGGAGTTTTTCTCCCTTATCTTTTGCCTGCTGCAGGAGCTGGGCATAGGCCGAATCTTCAGCTTTCAACAGTTCCATAAATTTCTCAACCGAAACACCCTGTCTCGCATTTTCAGGCACCAGAGATGAAACGACCACATCTTCCACTTCAAGAGCTTGTTCCGCTTCCCTTCCCAGGATCACTACTTTCCGTGCCACGTCCATACCACTCAAATCATCTCGTGGATCTGGCTCTGTGTATCCTTTTTCCTTGGCCAGGGCTACCACTTCCGAAAATGGAAGTCCCTTCTCCAACTCGGAAAAAATAAAATTAAGCGAGCCGCTCAGCACCGCTTCAATTCGATGAAAGCGGTCCCCGGAAAGCATTAAATCGTGGATGGTATTGATTACTGGAAGTCCCGCCGCCACATTGGTTTCGTAGAGAAAGTGTACCCCTCGGCTTTTGGCCAGTTTTTTTAGGGTCAAATAACTTTCCAAAGAGCCTGAGTTGGCTTTTTTGTTCGGGGTCACAATGGCGATTTTCGCCCCCAATATTCGAGGGTAAATTTGGGCCACTTCCTGGCTTGCCGTACAGTCGACCAGCACTGAATTGGAAAAGTTCATTTCCTCGATGGTTTTCACGAAAGCATTCAAATCCATTTTGGACTGCGAAGGCCCCAATACAGGCAGATTAGCCAGCTCAAAGCCGTCCTCATCAAAGGCCATGTATCGACTGTTGGCAATGCCATGCACTTGGATATCTAACTGATTTTCCAAAAGCAATTTTTCCTTTTGCTGAGCAATCATGCGCAAAAGCTCAGTACCTATAAGGCCAGTACCTACTAAAAAAAGGTGAACCACCTTATTCTCTGAAAGGAAAAACACCTCATGCAGGGCATTCAAAGCTTTTTGTAAGTCTGCCTGGGGAATGATGGCGGAAATATTCAATTCGGAACTTCCCTGTGCAATGGCAGCTACATTGATGTTGTTTTGACCCAAAGCCCGAAACATTCTCCCTGAAGTCCCAGGATCGTGTTTCATATTTTCCCCAACCACGGCAACTAAAGCCAACCCAGGAAGCAAGGATACTGGGTCCATTTCCCCAGATTTAATTTCGTAGAAAAATTCTTCCTCAATCAATTCCTTTGCTAAAATAGCCTCCTCAGTGGCCAGTGCCAGACAAATGCTATGCTGAGAAGAGGCCTGAGAAATTAGCAAACTCGATAGTTTAGCCTCAGACAATACGGTAAAAATTCGACCCAAACTTCCTCCTGCTGCCATCCATTCCGCACTTTGCAGGGTCAATAAGGTAAGGTTTGATCGCGAACTAATTCCTTTGATCCAACCGCCTTCTCGAACCTGACCGTTGATCAAAGTACCTGGGTGGCTGGGTTCAAAGGTATTTTTAATTTGAATCGGAATGTTCTTCTTCATCGCCGGCTGCATGGTCGCCGGAAAAATGACCTTAGCTCCAAAATGAGAAAGCTCCATCGCTTCCGCATAGCTTAGCTGTGGAATGGTAAATGCCGCATACACCATCTTGGGATCACAGGTCAAGACCCCAGACACATCGGTCCAAATCTCCAACACTTCTGCATTCAACGCATTTGCCAAAATCGCGGCAGTATAATCGGAACCCGATCGTCCCAAAGTGGTCGTCTCCCCTTTGGCAGTCGATGCAATAAAGCCAGTCACTATCTTGATCCCCTCCTTTTTGGCAAAATAGTCTTGGATTTGTGCATGGGTAGTTGCTTCGTCTACACGGGCCTGCCCAAAGCGATCATCGGTTCGGATGATTTCTCGAGCATCCACAAAACAAGTTGGTATTCCCTTTGACGCTAGTGCCTCTGCCAGAATGTAAGTACTCAATCGTTCTCCAAAACTTGCGACATAATCTAGAGTTCGCGGCGATTGTTCTTTGATCAGGTAAATCCCATGGTTAAGATCTTCTAACTCGTGGAAGCGTTGCCGAATGAAGGCCTCTACTTTCTCACTTTTTTCAATTCCCAGTAGGGCATTGGCCATACTCAAATGCCTTTCCTCCAGGGCCAATAATGCATCCTTATAGCTTAAATCGCCTGATTTTGCTAGGTTCGATAGCCCAATAAGTTGTTCAGTCACACCTCCAAAGGCAGAGAAGACCACAACCAATTCCGAATCTTGGAGTTGGTCCTGGATGATTTGAAAAACCTGCTGGATGTTGTTGGGGTTTTCTACAGAGGAACCTCCAAATTTGATGACTTTCATAATGAACTGGGTTGGAAAAGCGGGGGCCGGATTGATGGTCTAAGGAGAACTAAAAATCTATCCCTGCATGGGCTTTGACTCCAGCCAAAATTGTCCATTCCAAACCTTTGGGGAAAAAGCACAAGCAATTCCTTCACCGATTCGGGATAGTAAACTCAAGCTTAGGTTGATAGTTGGAAAAATCATTTCTGAAGCAATTGACTTTCAATTTTACTAGAAAAAATAGAATTATCAATGAAAATGAAACAAATGCTTCTTTTCATTACGAATAACTCATCAATTTGCTTGAAAATTTGAATAGTTGAAAATCAAGTTCAGCCACAAAGAACTAGTGGAGTAGTTGAGTTTTCCTTTTTATTGAATTTCGGTAATGGATTGAGGTTTTCCTCTAAACTGAATCGTTTCTCCTTTTTTCTTACCTACCAACAGTTCACCCAAAGGAGAATTTTTACTCAATAGAAATACGGATTTGTCTCCAACTTTAACCTGGCCTACACTGACAGCCAACAAGAACCACTCTGCACCCAATTGCACCAATGCCCCTTCCTGCACAGTTGGAGGCGTATCTTTGATGGTTTGAAGTCGATACAATTCATCCAAATCCAAACTGCTTTGTTTGATTTGCTTTTCCAGGGAATTGAGGTCCTGTGTCATGGTCTCTCGACTCGTCTCGTACTTATCCCCAGCACTATTCTTCTCCTCCTCGAGGATACTTTCAATGATATTTTTTCGCTCTTCGGCAAGAAGAGCTGCTTTTTGTTTCAATTGACTGATTGCCGTCTGGTAGACTGCGCTTTTAAATTCGTTCATACAATTTACTCTTCACAAGATTCTTTTCTTCGGGTATCGATGATGTAGACGATTTTCCATCCTTCAGCCAACTTCACCAATTGGAAAGAATTCACCCCACAGTGGGAAAAGGTATCGTTTACATAAAATTTATAGGGGGTCCACGCACTCGCCATCGCCCCATCTACCTTGATTTGGTACGAAAGGATGCGCTCATCAAGTACAGTCCCAGCTGGGGTATTGGCGATTCGTTTGACAAAATCAGCAACTGAATTCCCTCCCACGGTAGTTCCCTCTGGCTTCTGCTGCACAGTTTGCATCAACCCCTCAGCAGAAAAAGCAGCTGCGACTTGTTCGGCATTTTTTTGTCTCATTCCGTCAAATAGAGAGCGAATAACCGCTTCAACTTCCTGTTCAGGAGTTTGAGCGAAAGTAGGAAGCCCAAGCAAGCAGACAAAAACTCCTGCAAGCATCCATTTTTTCAGAAAGAAATTATAATCCTCCATAGAATTTAAAGGTCATGTTGGTTAAAGTTGGAGTATTCACAGCATAGTGCATTGCCTCCGCAATATCGGAAGGATTCACCCATTTTGAAAAATCTGCCGTGGACATGGCAGATCGATTGGCTTCCGAGTCCAAGATGCTCGGCACAAATACATGGGTTCGGATATCGGTATCCTTCACTTCTTCCGCAATAATTTCTGCGAAGGAATTGACCAAGCGCTTACTCAAGGCATAGGCTACTGCTCCTTTTGCTTCTCTGGACTCTAAGGCTGTTCGAGCTCCTACAAATAGAAAGGACCCCCGTTGCTGCTTTTTTAAAAGCGGAAGAAAGGCTGTAGCCACAGTAAATGCACTAAAAAAATTGAGTTGTATCTGTTGCAACAAATCCTGCTGCTTGGTGGTCTCCAAATCTCCAGAAGCATATCCACCCACTAGCATGGCAATTGCTTCAAGATCCCCAAATTGTACCTCATACTCAGCTACAAATTCTTGAACGGCACGCTCATCCGTCACATCCACCTCGTAGGTGACATCTGCCTCGAGCGCTTGCTCGTTTGACTCCGGGCGCACAAGCGCAATGACATAATACCCTTCGCGACGAAACTTGCCCACCACTGCAGCACCTAAGGTACCTGCAGCTCCTGTAATTACTATATTTCTGCTCATCAGTCCGTCAAATCCTTCCTATATTTGCTAAAATAGGGTTAATTTTTCGATTGAACCATGAACCATCTCAAAAGCAGCATCCGCGTTAAGGAAAATGTCCGCAAAACTTACTTTGCATTTAAACTCATTCTACTCATTGTATTCGAGATTTTCTATGCTGGGGAAACCGTAGTGGCTCCTTTTTTGGAGAAATACGAGCTATTAAACCATATCATTCGGGCCTTTATTTTTCTTTTAAGCGCCAACCTTATTTTCTCTTTGGGGAGAATCATTACCCTTCGAATTTATTTGCAGCAGCGAGAGGAAACTAAAGTGCAGCCCAACTTTGTAGTAGGGATAGACCGGATTGAATTTTTGCTGAATTTGATTGCTGTCCTTATTTCCTTGATGCTTGCCTTTGGAATTCAGCCTTTGGAATTTTTGACGAGCATTACCATTGTGGCAGCGGCCATTGCCTTATTGACCAAAGATTACATCACCAATATTGTAAATGGCCTGATCATGATGTTTTCGGACCAACTTGAAATCGGAGACAAGATTCAAATCGGAAGGCATACCGGCTTTATTCGAGACATTACACTGATCAACCTGGTCTTGAAAAACGATGCTGGAGAAATAATCCTGATTCCAAACACCATGGCCCTAGCTGAAGATGTGGTCAATTTTTCAAAAAACAACACGCACCAAGTCATCTTTGATGCCGAGATTACTTCCAAAAATGAGATTCATCTCAATCAATTGGAAGATTCCCTTTTATTGATTTTAGGACAGTTTCCAGAAGTAGTCATTAAGGAAGGCGCCCAACTCAATATTTTGGAGCGAAGAACGGAGAACCTATTGATCCGCTACCAATTCCCAATTAAATCTGGGGAAAAACAGGCAGAGATTCAAGTAAAAAAATCCATTAACCAAGCCTTAATCGACTGGAACTATGAGCTCAGAAAAGGGGAATTACTTTGATTGGGTATACCAAGTAGTCCGAGAGATTCCTGCAGGGCGAGTGACAAGCTATGGAGCAATTGCACACTACTTGGGGCTCAAGTCCGGTGCCCGAATGGTGGGGTATGCGATGAATGCTGCGCATGCACTACCCGATGTGCCCGCCCACCGCGTGGTAAATAGAGAGGGAATCCTGACCGGTAAACACCATTTTTCTACGCCTACAGCCATGCAAACCCTACTCGAGGCAGAGGGTGTAGTCATTCAAAACGATCAGGTGATAGATTTTGAATCCCGCTTTTGGAGTCCCGAAAAAGAACTCAAGCCATAGATTTTTTCCGTAGCAAGTAGAGTCCTGCAAACATCAGTGCTCCATTTAAAATCAATGCCTCAAATCCAAACGTATAACCCCAAAGCCACTCTTGGGAATTGGAAGTAATCAAAAATGTCAGGGAAGGAGCAAGCACAGCCGTGGCAGGAACCCAGACATCTTTCACTTGATGCTTGGTGAATAAGCCAAACCCAAAGAGGCCCAGTAATGGGCCATAGGTATAGCCGGCTAGGATGAATACCGAGTTGATTACACTTTGATCATTGAGCCAATAGAAGGCAAGGATGAGAAAAAACATCAGAAACGTAAAGCCAACATGTACGATTTTGCGGATAAAGGGCCTCCGTTCGGGGGAATACTTTCGTTCGATTTGAAGAAAGTCGTAGCAAAACGAGGTAGTCAAGGCGGTAAGCGTGGAATCCACACTAGAATAAGCTGCAGCGATGATTCCCAGCACAAAAACAATTCCTGCAAAAGCGGAGAAATGCTCCGTAGCCAAGAGTGGAAATAGGCCGTCTGACTTTGCCGGAATGGCAATTCCTTTGGTTTCGGCATACAAGTACAGCATCACCCCTAGGGATAGAAACAGCAGGTTGACCACTACCAAAATCAGGGTAAACCAAAACATGTTTTTTTGTGCATCGCCGAGCGTGCGGCAAGTCAGGTTTTTTTGCATCATGTCCTGATCCAAACCCGTCATGACGATGGTGATGAAGGCCCCAGAAATAAACTGCTTGAAGAAGTTGGTACCTGCCTTCCAGTCCCAATTGAAGATTGTCGAACGCTCGTCCTCACTAATTCGGCTGAGGTAGTCGCCCAAACTTTTCAGTTCCAACTCGGATCCAATCAGCCCCATGGTAATCAGCACTGAAGCGAGCATAAAGGTGGTCTGAAAAGTATCCGTCCAGACCACTGTCTTGATTCCTCCTCGGTAGGTATATAGCCAAATCAGTCCAACCGTAATCAGCACCGACACCCAAAAAGGAATCCCCAAGGCATCGAATAGGATCAGTTGGAGCACACTGGCTACGAGGTATAGCCTAAGGGACGAGCCTAGGGATCTGGACAGAATAAAGAAAAAAGCCCCGGTTTTGTAGGACCAAAACCCAAATCGATCCTCCAAATAGGTGTAGATAGAAACTAAATTCAGGCGGTAGTAGAGTGGCAATAAGACCTTGGCTATGGTAAAGTATCCTAGCGTGTAGCCCAAAACAACTTGGAAGTAATAGAAGTTAGAATTGCCTACCTCGCCCGGTACGGAGATAAAGGTGACTCCAGACAGCGAAGCGCCTATCATGCCAAAGGAAACTAGAAACCAATGGGAATTGCGATCGCCCGTAAAGAAGG
>CAYNIK010000056.1:0-7181 GCA_964397145.1 uncultured Limnohabitans sp. | reverse complement strand
TACCTGCTGCAGTAACTAAAGAAAAAGTAATTGAGAAAGCAAAAATCTTTATTCAAAGCCTTGAAAAAGATTTTGGAATCAATAAGCCAAAAATTGCCATCCTAGGCTTGAATCCCCATGCAGGGGAAGAGGGGCTTTTGGGGTCTGAAGAAGAAACAATCCTCAAGCCTGCCATCCAAGAATTGAAAGATGCCAAGCAGTATGTATTTGGTCCCTACCCAGCAGATGGATTCTTTGGGATGATGCATCAACAAAAATTTGACGGAGTACTCGCCTTGTATCACGATCAAGGCCTAATCCCTTTCAAATCCATCGCATTCAGTAGCGGAGTCAACTTTACTGCAGGACTTTCGGTGATCCGAACCTCTCCTGATCACGGGACAGCATATGCCATTGCGGGTAAAAATACAGCAGATTGCTCCTCATTTAGAGCAGCACTATTCCTCGCTTCAGATATGGTGGAACGCCACCAGGCAGAATCGGAATAGTCTAAAAATGGAAAAAAGATGGGTGAAACCAAATTATATTTCAGTTTCTGTTTCACCTATGATAAATAATTACCTAAATTTGCGGACTTAATTCAGGAGGAAGTAAGGTGAAGTTTTGGAAAACCTTTGATATTGAAGTCATTAAATTTAAAGAAGGGCTGCATGAAGTGGTCTTTCCGATAGAAGATGCCTTTTTTCAACAGGTAGAAGAAAATGAACTCCTGGAGAAAGGAAACTTGACCGCACGGGTCAAGATCGATAAAGGGGCTAATCTCATGGAACTGACTTTCCACATCATCGGGAAAGTACAGCTGACATGCGATAGAAGCTTGGAGGTTTTTGACCATGAATTGGATATCACTGAAAAGATGATTTACAAGTTTGGTTCAGAAGTGAAAGAAATAGATGAATCAGTCATGATGATCACTAGGGATACTCCCTCCATCAATGTGGCCCAACTCATTTACGAATACATTCTCCTGGGCTTGCCCTTAAAAAAAATACATCCTGATTACAAGAATGAATTGGATGAGGAAGACAATGAATTGGAAGGTGGCTACGTCTATGTAGATGGAGCAGACACGGAAGATTCTGAAGAAGACACCTCTGAAGATACAAACACCCCAGTTGACCCGCGTTGGGCGCAACTTGGAAAACTAAAAACAAAAGAATAACCATAAATCATACATAAAATGGCACATCCTAAACGCAAAATTTCGAAAACCAGAAGAGATAAGAGAAGAACCCACTACAAATTGGAGGCTCCTGGATTAGCAAAATGCCCTACAACTGGCGAAATGCACCTTCCACACAGAGCGTTCTGGTTGGATGGCAAACTTTACTACAAAGGACAAGTAATCATTGAGAAAGAGATCAAAGCTTAATTTCCTTTAACCCACTACGAATTCCACTCCCAAAAAGAGTGGAATTTTTAGTTTATTTAAACACAAGCTTCCTGATTACCAGTGGTTTAATCGGTTATCCCCAATAGACTTTGGCGTTCAGAAGGCATTGTGCTATTTTTGACTTCTCTGATTTCAAATCTCCTTGAGTTCTTCAGAGAATTTGAAAGACAGTACTAAGAACTGAATCCGAAACGATGGATAAATTAAGAGCAATGGTAACCGGCATTCATGGATATGTTCCTGAATACCGGTTAACTAACAAAGAATTGGAATCTTTAGTGGATACCAATGACGAATGGATCATGTCCAGAACGGGCATTAAAGAACGAAGAATCCTCAAAGGCGAAAATCAAGGTACCTCTGTATTGGGTATCGAAGCTGTTAAAGGACTCTTAGAAAAAACCGGAACGGACCCACTTGATGTAGAACTCATCATTTGTGCGACGGTTACACCGGATATGCCCTTCCCCGCCACTGCCAATATAATTGCAGATAAGGTCGGTGCTAAAAATTCATTTTCCTTTGACATTGGCGCAGCCTGCTCAGGCTTTTTGTATGCGCTTCAGTTGGGGGCTCAATTTATCCAAGCAGGAACTCACAAAAAGGTAGTGGTAGTTGGCGCAGACAAAATGTCTGCCATTGTCGATTACCAAGACCGAACTACCTGTATTCTTTTTGGGGATGGTGCTGGAGCGGTGCTTCTGGAACCTACCACCGAAAAAATGGGGGTTATTGACGCGATTTTGAAAGCGGACGGATCAGGAGAAAATTACCTCCATATGAAAGCGGGAGGAAGCCGCAAGCCTGCTACCTTGGAAACCATTGCGAACCGCGAGCATTATGCCTATCAAGAAGGTGCTACTGTATTTAAATTTGCCGTAACCAACATGGCGGATGTAAGTGCCGAAGTGATGGAACGAAATGGCTTGACAGGAGATGATATTGCCTGGTTAGTGCCACATCAGGCGAACAAACGCATTATCGATGCCACTGCTAACCGAATGGGTGTAGGTCCTGAAAAAGTAATGATGAATATTGAGCGCTATGGAAATACCACAGCTGCAACCATCCCACTCTGTCTTTGGGAGTATGAAAGCCAATTGAAAAAGGGTGATAACCTTATTCTCGCTGCCTTTGGTGGTGGATTTACTTGGGGCGCGATCTACCTGAAGTGGGCTTTGGATCCAAAATAATTAATTTGACTGAAAAGAATTATGGCAAGTACAGCAGATTTTAAAAATGGGCTTTGTCTCGAAATGAACAACGACATCTACACAATTGTCGAGTTTCAACATGTGAAACCAGGAAAAGGAGCTGCCTTTGTGCGAACCAAACTTAAAAGTTTGCGAAGCGGCAAAACCCTGGACAAAACGTTCAACGCAGGTGAAAAAGTAACTACTGCACGGGTAGAAAAAAGAGCTCATCAGTTCTTGTACAAGGACGATTTGGGCTACAACTTCATGGATACGGATAATTTCGAGCAGATTTCTTTAGAAGAACGCCTCATCGAACGCCCCAACCTACTGAAAGATGGTCAACTTGTTGATATTTTGGTTCATGCAGAAAACGAGACTCCACTTTCTGTGGAACTCCCTCCTTTTGTAGAATTGATGATCACCTATACCGAACCTGGGATCAAAGGAGATACAGCGACCAACGCGCTTAAGCCTGCTACTGTTGAAACTGGCGCCATCATCATGGTACCTCTATTTGTAGAACAAGACACCATGATTAAAGTGGATACTCGAGATGGGTCTTACTCAGAACGGGTAAAATAAGTAGTTTAAGTCTTTGGATTTAATTAAATTACCTAGCTAGTTTGCATTTGCTCAACCCCTAACTGCTCCACTATCATGGAACAAAAAAAGAACACTATGAAACCTAAAGAAATTCAAGATTTAATTGATTATATCTCAAATACAGGTCTTGCCGAAGTAAAAATCAAGACAGAAGAATTTGAGCTTTCTGTTAAGAAATTTGCGGATGCTGTAGCTGCAGCTCCAGCACCTCAAGTGATTGCTTCCGCTCCAGCACCTGCGCCTGTAGCAGCGGCTCCAGCTCCAAGTCCAGCACCGAGTCCAGCACCAAGCTCAAATTTGGTGGAAATCAAGTCTCCAATGATCGGAACTTTTTACTTGACTCCAAATCCAGAATCTGCTCCATTTGTCACTGAAGGCAGCTCGATAAGCGCGGGAAAGACCGTTTGCATCATTGAAGCGATGAAGCTGTTTAACGAAATAGAGTCTGAAATTTCTGGAAAAATTGTAAAAATCTTAGTTTCCAATGCTTCTCCAGTAGAATACGACCAACCGTTATTCTTAGTGGATCCAGCAGGTTGATTTTGCACTAAATCAAAAAAAACGTGTTTAAAAAAATATTAATTGCCAACCGTGGCGAAATCGCACTTCGGGTAATTCGTACCTGCAAGGAAATGGGCATCAAAACAGTTGCAGTGTATTCCACTGCAGACAAGGATAGCCTACATGTGCGATTTGCTGATGAGGCGGTTTGTATCGGACCTGCTCCAAGTCGCGAATCCTACCTCAACATTACACGAATCATTTCAGCAGCTGAAATAACCAATGCAGACGCAATCCACCCTGGCTATGGATTTCTCTCTGAAAATGAAGAGTTCTCTAAAGTATGTGAAGAGTATGGCATCAAATTCATCGGTGCATCTCCAGATATGATTGCCAAAATGGGCGATAAAGCTACGGCAAAAGCGACCATGAAAGCAGCGGGCGTTCCCACCATTCCTGGTTCCGATGGATTATTGGATTCGGTTGAACAAGGATTGATCATTGCAAATGAAATGGGCTATCCTGTGATCCTAAAAGCCACTGCAGGTGGAGGAGGGAGAGGAATGCGTATTGTCAAAGAAGACAGTGAGTTTAAAAAAGCATGGGACGATGCCAAAATGGAATCAGGCGCTGCTTTTGGCAACGATGGATTGTACCTTGAAAAATTTGTAGAAGAACCCCGACACATCGAAATTCAGATTGTAGGAGACCGTACAGGTAAGGCTTGCCACCTCTCTGAGCGTGACTGTTCCATCCAGCGAAGACACCAAAAATTGGTTGAAGAAACCCCTTCTCCATTCATTACGGAAGAATTGCGTGAAGCCATGGGCAAAGCTGCAATCAAAGGTGCAGAAGCCATTGGCTATGAAGGTGCGGGTACCATCGAGTTTTTGGTAGACAAAAACCGTAACTTCTACTTCATGGAGATGAATACCCGAATTCAGGTAGAACATCCCATCACAGAAGAAGTTACTGATTTTGACCTAATTAAGGAGCAAATCAAAGTGGCCGCTGGTGAAACCATCTCTGGTAGAAACTACTACCCCAAGTTGTATGCGATGGAGTGTAGAATCAATGCCGAGGACCCAGCAAATGGATTTAGACCAAGTCCTGGAAAGATTCTCAATCTTCATATACCTGGTGGTCGAGGAGTACGTGTTGACTCCCATGTGTATGCAGGCTACGTCATCCCGCCAAATTACGATTCCATGATTGCCAAATTGATTGTAAGCGGGCAATCCAGAGAGGAAGTTATCGTTCGAATGAAACGTGCCTTGGAAGAATTTGTGATTGACGGCATCAAAACCACGATTCCTTTCCATATTGCACTTTTGGAAAACGAAGAATTTAAGGCTGGTAACTTCACAACCAAGTTTCTTGAATCCTTCGATTTTTCTATCATAAAAAAATAAGCAATTCCAAGTTCAAGAATTGCTAAACAAAAAAAAGGAGAAACATACGTTTCTCCTTTTTTAGTTTTCACTTATCGTTTAATGAAGGATTAACCTACCAGGTGCACTTTTAGCATGTTGGTCTTTCCTTTTTGACTAAGTGGCATGCTTCCGGTATTTACGATCACATCCCCTTCGTGCACGTGTCCATCACGCTTCAAGATCGATTCGATATCTGCAAATACCCCATCCGTAGAGGCCTGACCTTCGTAGTAGTAGGCGCGTACCCCCCATACCAAAGAGAGTTGGGTCAATAATTTTTGATTTCTAGTAAATACAAAAATATTTGATTGTGGGCGATGTGAGGCCAATCGGAATCCTGTAAATCCAGAGGAGGTAATGCCTACAATAGCCTTTGCTTTTACGTTTCTTGAAAGTCTTGCAGCCATCAAAATGAGGTTATTGCTCAAAAAGGTAGGGTCTTCTTCTGGAATTTTGTACAAGTTATGATACACCTCTGCATTTTCTTCCAAATAGGATATGATGCTAGTCATGGCTTTTACCGCATGAATTGGGTATTTACCTGAGGCAGTTTCTGCTGAAAGCATCACCGCATCAGCTCCATCCAATACTGCATTGGCCACGTCGTTGGTTTCGGCACGGGTAGGTCGAGGATTCTGAATCATGCTTTCCATCATCTGGGTAGCAATGATCACTGGCTTGCAGGCTTGCTTGCACTTCTCTACCATCTTCTTTTGCCAAAGTGGAACGATTTCCATAGGTACTTCTACCCCAAGGTCTCCGCGCGCAACCATAATCGCATCTGTTGCTTCGATGATTGCATCGATATTTTCCAAGGCCTCTGGCTTCTCGATTTTGGCTACAATTTTACAAAACTTACCTGCAGCTTTGATACGGTTCCTAAGGTCTACGATATCTTCAGCAGAGCGCACAAACGACAAGGCAATCCAATCCACATCGTTAGCCAAACCAAACTCTAAATCCTCCAAATCCTTTTCAGTCAATGATGGTGCAGAAACCTTGGTATTGGGCAGGTTAATTCCTTTTCTAGACTTTAAAATCCCCCCATGAACCACGGTGCAATTCACATCTTTTCCATTGGTGTCATTGACTACCAATTCCAAGTTGCCGTCATCAATTAAGATATGCTCTCCTTTTTTTACATCTTGAGGTAGGTTTTTATACACCGTACTTACTAAAGAAGCAGTTCCTACCACTGGATCACTTGTGATGGTAATTTGATCTCCAGGTTTAATTTCAACGCCGTTATTTTCTACCTCACCTACACGAATTTTTGGTCCCTGAAGATCTTGAAGGATCCCTAAATGACAATTCAACTCTTGGTTGACTCGACGAATGGTATCCAACACCTCTTGGTGAACCTCATGAGAGCCATGCGAAAAATTAAGTCGAAAGACATTGGCTCCAGCAAAAGCCAAACTCTTGATCATTTCGTAATTATTCGAAGCTGGGCCAATAGTGGCTAGAATTTTAGTCTTTTTAAAGGGTAAATGAGACATGTTGTATTAATAAGTTAATAGGTTTTCTTTTGATTTCAGTTTGGAAATATCGATCCGAACAATGCTTTGCACCAATGAATTTTGTGAAAGTTTCTCCATAAAGCTACTCAAATCTAATTGTTCGGTTTCATCTTGTACCAAAAGGAAGTAATCTAGGTTTTTTAGTTCAGGGATCAAATAGGCCAATTGTTGCGAGGAATTGAGCGCCTTGTTTTTAAGGAGCTGAATAAATCCATGCGGTAAAGAAAGAAAATACTGAGAGATTTCTAACTTTTCTGCACTGAGAAACTCCAATTCCAAATCATCAGCCTTGACCAAATTCAACTCTAATTCTTTATTGACCAACCAGGCCATCCGGTAGTCCCGAATTGGAGATACTATCCCGAGCAATTCAAAGTCGAAAGTAGGTTCAACATGTAGCTTGGCCTTCTTCATTAGGGAAGTTCTGGATGGAACACAAAAATAGAAATTAAAACGGAGCAAGAGCCATATTCGCGAAATGCAAAATTTACTTCCCCCATTTCTTTGTCAATTAGGCATTAAATATATTTCTTTG
>CAYNIK010000055.1:0-7228 GCA_964397145.1 uncultured Limnohabitans sp. | reverse complement strand
TGTTGCAGCAGGAGGATAAAGCTCAAGCGCTTGCAACAGCTATAAAGAAATTGGCCATGCCGGATGCGGCAAATGCCTTGGTACATGAACTTGAACAGCTTCTCAAATGATCGCGAAAGGGATACATAGCGTATTTTTCCTTGGAATCGGCGGCATAGGCATGAGTGCCTTGGCGCGCTGGTTTCAGCAGGAAGGCTATGCCGTAGCGGGTTACGACAAGACCCCTTCCCCGCTTACCGATGCTTTGGTGGAAGAAGGGATGGAAGTCATTTTTGCAGATCAAATCGAAGCAATTCCTATCCAATTCCGGGAGCGTCCGGAAGAGGTATTGGTGGTCTGGACGCCTGCGATTCCGAAGGATTCTTTGTTGCTTCATTTTTTCCAAAAGGGTTTCCTTTTGAAGAAAAGAGCTGAAGTATTGGGTATGATTACCAAGGACCAGTACACCATTGCGGTAGCGGGCACCCATGGTAAGACCAGCACCTCCTCTTTGGTAGCGCACTTATTGAAGTCAGCGGGTAAGGCAGTAACAGCCTTCTTGGGTGGAATTACGCAGAATTACAACAGCAATTTGATCCTTTCAGGTAAGTCTAAAGAGGCGATTGTGGTGGTAGAGGCAGATGAATTTGACCGTTCTTTCCTGCATTTACATCCGAATGAAGCGGTATTAACCAGTGCAGATCCAGATCATTTGGACATTTACGGAGATGAGCAATCCATCTTGGATGGCTTCCGACAGTTTTTGTCTTTGGTGGACAAAAAAGGAAAGGTATATCTGCAAAGTCATGCACACTACCGCTTGGGTGATCAGGGGATTGCTCCTTCTAGCCTACGGGAATATGGCTTACGATCAGATGGCATACATGCCGAAAATATTGTAGCGAAGCCCAATTCTTTTGTTTTCGATTACATCGGCAGCAAAAACCAGATTAAAGGCCTTGAATTGGCTATCCCTGGTTTCCACAATGTGGAAAATGCACTTGCGGCTATCGCTATTGCACTAGACCATGGGGTGGATGAAGCCCAAATTCGAGAGGGAATCAAGACTTTCCGTGGCGTAAAGCGTCGTTTTGAAATTCATTCTTCTATCCCTGGAAAAATCTACATCGATGACTATGCGCACCATCCAGAAGAAATCAAGGCGTGCTTGAGTTCCGTGCGTGCCATGTATCCATCGCAACGGATGACAGTTATTTTCCAGCCGCACCTATTTACTCGTACTCGTGATTTTGCTCCCGGATTTTCGGAGAGTCTATCGCTTGCCGACGAAGTAGTGCTTTTGCCAATCTATCCAGCTCGTGAGCTTCCAATTGCAGGCGTAGTTTCTGAAATGCTTTTGGAGAATATCCAGGCAAGTAAGAAAGTGTGCATTCAAAAAGCCGAAGTGATGAACTTCTTGGAAGCTTCTTCTCCAGAGGTGCTCGTAACCCTAGGTGCAGGAGATATAGACCGCCTGGTGCCTGGCATAGCCACATGGACCAATTCTAGACCTAACCCTACACGATCATGAATAAGGCGAAGGTGAAAAAGGTGCTTGGAATTGTGTTACTCTGCCTTACTGCAGGGGGATACATTGGATTTGTAGAAAAGCAAAACCAAAACAAAGTTTTCACGACCGTGGAAGTTGACTTGGAAGCGGTAAGTGGAGTCTATTTTGTCGAAGAAAAGGAAATTTTATCCATCCTTTCTTCTTCTTTTCCAGAATTGAAAAAAGGGCTTTCTATCCATGAAGTGCCATTAAATGATATCGAGGATCGCTTATTGGGCCATCCATTTATTCGTACGGTAGAAGCTTCTGTGGATCAGCAAGGGATTCTGAAATTAAGTCTGACCCAGCATGAGCCTATGGCGCGAATTGCCAGACCAGAAAGTGCAGATGGGTACATCACCAAAGAGGGATTACTAATTGCTACCTCGCCGACGTACACCAGCCGGGTTTTGATTCTTCACGGACCGTACATCGGGTCTTTGATGGACCAAGGAAGACTTGACGTGATGCCTGAATTGATTCCCCTGATTCAATTCATTACGCAAGATAAGTTTTGGAGTGCTCAAGTGACCGAATTAGAGATCAATGGAAGAAACGACATTCGGATTCACCAGCAAGTAGGGAAGCAAGTCATTGAGTTTGGAGATGCAAAAGACTTTGAAAGTAAGTTCAACCGGATTGCAGTACTCTACAAAGAAATATTGCCTAGAAAAGGCTGGGACGCCTACAAGCGGATCAGTGTAAAGTATAAAAATCAAATCGTTTGTGAATAAAGCTTGGATATGGAAAACGACAAACTAATTGTAGGCCTTGACATCGGGACAACCAAAATTTGCGCCATCATTGGCCGCAAAAACGAATTTGGTAAACTGGAAGTCTTAGGGATGGGCAAGTCAGTATCTGATGGGGTGGAGCGAGGAATCGTGACCAACATCGAGAAGACGGTTCATGCCATCGAGAAGGCCGTTGAAGAATGTGCCAACATGGCAGAAGTAAATATTGGAGAAGTGATCGTAGGGATCGCAGGACAGCACATTCAAAGCAAAATCATGCATGGTAGCATCATGCGCCAACCTACTGAGGATGAAATCACGGTAGAGGATGTGCAGCGGCTTACTGCGGATATGCACAACATCGTGGTGCCTCCCGGAAATAGCATCATCCACGTAATGCCTCAGGATTATACGGTGGATTACGAAGGAGGAATCAAGGATCCAGTAGGCATGTCAGGTACCCGACTCGAAGCGGACTTCCATATCATCACTGCCCAGACTACTGCGATACACAACATCAACAAGTGTGTTAAGCGAGCTGATCTAACTTCCAAGCAGTTGATTCTAGAGCCTTTGGCTAGCTCCCTATCTGTCCTCAGTGAGGAAGAAAAAGAAGCAGGAGTTTGCTTGATTGATATCGGGGGAGGTACCACGGATATCGCGATATTCTATGAGAACATCATCCGTCATACCGCGGTAATTCCCTTGGGAGGGAATATCATTACTGCCGACATCAAGGAGGGCTGCATGCTGATGCAAAACCAAGCTGAGCTATTGAAAACTAAGTTTGGAAAGGCCATTGCCGCTGAAGCCAACCCGAATGAAATCGTCTCCATTCCAGGGTTGAAAAACCGAGCTCCCAAAGAAATTTCCATTCGCAATCTCGCCTCCATCATCCAAGCACGAATGGAAGAGATTATTGAAATCGTCCAGAACGAAATCATGCAGAGTGGCTATTACAAAAAGCTAGCAGGAGGGATTGTCCTTACCGGTGGAGGATCTCAAATGCAGTTTATCGCACAGCTATTTGAATACATGACCGGATTGGATACCCGTATCGGTTTCCCGAACGAGCACTTGGGTAAATCGGTCTTGGAGGAGGTTAAAAGCCCCATGTATGCAACTACAGTAGGATTAGTACTTGCAGGATTCAAGTCCCTAGACATGCGCGAAGAAATGTACAAAAGCCGAGTTGCAAATACAGGAGTAAAACCAAAAATTCAAGGAAGAGAGGGTATTTCCAAGGACTTCTTCAGGAATATCGGCGAACGTTTGAAGGGCATCATCTCAGATGATATCGGAGATGATTCGTCCTACGGAGGTTAAAAATTTACCCTATTACATCACCCAAAGAGTACCCTAGCACTAAATAAAATTCACCAACAATAATAATGTCAGATAACATGAAAGATTACAGATTTGATCTCCCAAAAAATCAAAAGTCCATCATCAAAGTCATCGGTGTAGGTGGCGGTGGTAGCAATGCCGTTAACCACATGTATGGTTTAGGAATTAAGGATGTGGAATTTGTGGTGGTCAACACCGATGCACAGGCTTTAAAATCTAGCCCAGTTCCGTTGAGACTTCAACTTGGAGCCAACTTGACTGAAGGACTAGGTGCAGGTGCCAACCCTGAGCAAGGAAAGTGTGCTGCACTAGAATCCGAAGATGAGATTCGTGAACTCCTTGCCGACAATACCAAAATGGTATTTATCACTGCTGGTATGGGCGGTGGTACAGGTACTGGAGCTGCACCCATCGTAGCCAAAATTGCTAAAGAATTGAATATCCTAACTGTGGGTATCGTGACTGCTCCCTTCATGTTTGAAGGAAAGAAGAAAATGGCAGTTGCTCAGGCAGGGATCGAGTCCCTTCGTGAAAATTGCGATACCGTATTGGTTATCCTCAACGATAAATTGCGTGAGATTTATGGCAACCTTGCCATCCGAACTGCCTTCAGCAAAGCTGATGATATCTTGAGTACTGCAGCCCGTTCGATTGCTGAAATCATCACCATCCACCAGGATGTAAACGTCGATTTTGAAGATGTGAAGACTGTTATGAAAGATGCTGGTGCAGCCGTGATGGGTTCTGCTACCGAAGAAGGCGAAGGACGTGCCATCCGTGCAGCAGGTTCTGCGATTTCTTCTCCATTGCTCAATAATGTAGACATCAAAGGAGCTCAGAAAATCTTGCTTTCCATCATGTCTGGTGAAGAAGAGGAACTTTCTATGGACGAGCTAAGCGACATTACGGAATACATCCAAGAAAAAGCAGGAGACAATGCAGAGGTCATCTTTGGTCAGGGTATTGATCCTGAATTGGGTAGAGCAATCCGAGTAACAGTTATTGCTACTGGCTTCGAAATGGATAGACTTGCCAATGTGCCAAGAACTTCAACGAATGCAGCTCCGATTTCTGCTTTTTCCACGCCAGTAGCTGCTGTTCCAACTCCAGCTCCAGCTCCAACTCCAGCACCCGCCCCTGAGCAAGTTAAAACGGTAATCGATTTGGATTCTGGAAAGTCTGCACAAGTAAAAGAAGAGCCCATTGCTGAAGGAACTACCTTTACTTTTTCCTTACCCAAAGCTCCAGTAGTTGCAGTTGCTCCAATTCTTGAGGAAGAAGAAAAAGAAGCGCTATTCTCTTTTGACATCCAGCCTGTAGCAGAAGCTCCTGTAACGGAAGAGCCGCAACTAGAGGAAAAAGTGGTGCACAGCCTATACCAAGATGAGGAAGCTCCGGTAGCCGCTGCTGAACCTGTGGAACCGCAACAGCCTACTGCTCCAGTGTTTGCTACAGACTACTACGAGCAAATGAAGATGAAGGCCATTCAGCGTGCGCACGAGCGATTCGAAAAATTGAAAGGTGGCCGTGCTCTAACTACTGCTTCAGATGATTTGACTGAAAAGATGGTAGTACCAGCTTACCAGCGCAAAAATGTAATTCTGAATGAGCCACAGCATAGCTCAGCCTCTACCCTAAGCAGATTTAACCTCAATGAGGAAAATGAAATTCTAGGGAACAATAGATTTTTGCACGACAACGTGGACTAAGTCCTAGAAGTCGAGCAGCATGTCTACCTGGGTATGTAGTAGTTCTACATACAGCCTGTTGGTGAGCAGGTTATCTGACATATTTTGCTCTATCTTGGCCAGTTTGGGCTTGAGAGCAAGAACATGCATACCCAGGTAATGGAAGATGTCGGTGAGGTGGCTCATAGCGATGCCACCCCCGCCAATTCCTGAGGACAAACCGATTAACGCACACTTTTTATTTTGGAATGAATTGGGATAGGTCATCCCATCGATGAATGTCTTGAGGATGCCAGGAAAGGATCCGTTGTATTCCGGAACGATAAACACAAACTTTTTTCCTTCCTTGACCCGGTCATGAAAGGCATTGAATTCCGGATTTTTACCATTGTTTTCGTACAAGGCAGTTGCCGTGAAATCGGCAGGCAAGTCGGATAAGTAAAGAATCTCTGAAGCAGCTCCTTTTTCAGCTAAAATCTGCTGATACAGCGTAGCGATGGTGTTTGAAACTGCATTTTTACGGTTGGTGCTAACAATAATCTTAATCATGGGGTGAATTTTATCACCTTTATACACACAAGTACCCAGAAAAGTTCGAACAATTTTTCAAAATCCTATCTTTGAACAGTCAACTGTAAAGTAAAAATGGACTACAAGCAACAAGTGGAACAGGCTACGGCCTATATCCAAGGAATTCATTCGGACTCCGTAGCAATTGGAATTATCTTAGGTACAGGTCTTGGGAACTTAGCTTCTCAAATCGAGGTAGACCTAGAAATCCCCTACCAGGAGATCCCTCATTTTCCTATTTCCACTGTAGAAAGCCATAGTGGCACCTTGCTTTTTGGTCGTTTGGGAGGTAAAAAAGTGCTGGCCATGAAAGGGCGCTTCCATTACTACGAAGGCTATTCCATGAAAGAGGTCACCTTTCCCATTCGCGTGATGAGCGGGCTGGGAGTACAGACCCTACTTGTCTCCAATGCTTCGGGGGGCTTGAACCCAGCACAAGCGGTAGGGGAGGTGATGGTGATTTCTGATCACATCAATTTGTTTCCAGAAAATCCTTTGCGGGGGAAAAATTACGATAGCTGGGGGCCTAGATTTCCGGACATGAGTGTACCCTATTCTCCTCGGTTGATTGAATTGGCTTTTCAAATCGCAAAGGATAAAGGCCTCAAGTTGCATAGAGGAGTGTATTGTGGCGTGGAGGGGCCAAACTTGGAGACCCCTGCTGAGTACAACTACTTGCGTACCATTGGAGGAGATGCAGTAGGCATGAGTACCGTGCCGGAAGTACTCGTGGCCTGTCACGCTGGGATGGAAGTGTTTGGATTGTCTGCCATCACAGATCTGGGAGTACCTGGTAAAATCCATCAGGTGTCCCTAGAGGATGTGATTGCTGCTGCTGCACTGGCTGAACCCCTCATGAGTATCATCTTCCAAGAACTTGTTGCTAGACTAGACCCTAAAAAATAAGGCCTCTAGATTGGAAGTCTTGATTGGTTTATTTAGGGGAGGTTACTCTTCAGGGAGCTGAGGGATAGTCTGCACCAGCTTCTGCATAAATGGGCGGATCTCTTCTGGCCACAATTCTGGAATTTTCCCCACTTGCCACCAAATAATCTCAGACTCGCGTTCGAAGGCTAAATAATAGCCGCCCTCTTCTACACACAGCGGACAGGCAATCAAGGAAAGCCCTCGAGGCATCAGGTAGTCCTTGGGAAAGGATTGTTCCAAATCCTTGGCCAACAAAGCGTATTTCTCTTCTTTGGGCGTTTTGGAGTAGGTGATGACGGGCGCCTCTCGAAAGCTATTCATGTTGTCCACATACAGCTTTCCACCTACATATTTGTATATTTGGATGCAGTTGCCGGTGCAGCGAAAGTTCCACTGTCCAAAAATGAAGGCTTCTTGTTCAGGCTTTTCTTCTT
>CAYNIK010000054.1:0-7423 GCA_964397145.1 uncultured Limnohabitans sp. | reverse complement strand
AGCAGTACGAGGGTACCTTCATTACGGTTTCCCACGATCGACACTTTATCAAGGGCGTGGCCAATAAGATCTGGTACATCGAGCAGCATGAAATCAAGGAGTACCCTGGTACTTATGAGGAATATGAGTTTTGGCGAAGTCAGCAGGTAGAACAGGTAGCTGCTGCACCCGCACAAAAGACGGTCAAGGCAGCACCCGTGACTTCCCCAAAAAGTAAAGAAGACACGCAACTAGCCAAAAAGGAATTGAAGAAATTAGAGGATCAGTTGCAAGGTGTCGAAAAAGAAATTCACCACTTGGAAGTTCAGAAGCAGGATTTGGAAACCAAATTGGCGGATCCTTCTTTGTACTTGGATGAGGTGGAAGCCCAGAAAATTCAGGCAAGCTACCAGCAAGTTCAGGCGACACTTGAAAAAGTAAATGCCACTTGGGAGCAGTTGGTAGATCAAATCTCCTCTCTGCAACAGCAAGTGGCTCAGGTTTAACTTACAATAGGCACATGAAAACTCAGGGACTGCTCCTACTTTTTCTCCTCCTCTCTTTTATGGGAAATGCCCAGGTGCTTGAGGATAAGGTCTATGCAGACCACATCCTTTCTGTGCGGATGTTTCCTCAAGGGGGAGATGTAGAAAGCCAGTTGAATGCGCCAGTGGTTTCCTTGTCTGATTCAAAATCTTTGGTGGTTTGGTTTGACGATGTTTCTTATGATCCGGAGCTGTATACGGCCAAACTCGTTCATTGTGATGCGGACTGGAAAAAGTCGGGATTACGGGACACTGATTTTTCCTTGGCATTCAATGAATTTACCTTATCAGACTATGCCTATTCGGTCAACACGCGGATGCCTTATATTCGGTATTCCTTTACCCTTCCTCGGGTAAGTAAATCTGGGAATTACCTGCTCAAGGTGTACAAAAACCGAGATGAGAATGCACTCATTTTCACTAAGCGGTTTATGGTAGTGGAGAGTTTGGCTGCTGTGGCAGCTCAAGTGGTGCCACCTGCGCAGACCGAGGATCGCCGCACTTTACAGCAAATCAACGCCTCGGTCAATTACAGTAATTTGGAAGTAGTTGATCCTCAAGCACAAATCAAGGTTGTTATTCGTCAAAACCAGCGTTGGGATAATGCGAAAGTATTGAGTAAACCTACCTTCTTGAATCAAAATTCCAAGCTTCTTCGGTATGAACCGTTTGAGGGGGAAAGTACCTTTCGCGCTGGAAACGAGTTTCGATTTATTGATCTACGATTTATCCGTGCTACAGGAGTCAATGTGGCTTCGGTCAAAGTGGAAGAAGCCCTCATATCCGCAGAGGCACGGGTGGATTTACCGCGTCCAGGTGGGGCTTATGCGCAATATTTAGACCTCAATGGGTTCTATGTGGTTCAAACGAATGACCGACCAGGTGGTGATCCTGAAGTAGAAAGTGAGTACATATTCACTACTTTTTACCTGAATGATGCGCCAGGTAAACATATCAAGTTGATGGGGGCACTCACCCAATGGGGAAAGGCACCTGAAGCGAATCTGGTGTACGATAGCAAAAAGCGTTTGTATTCCACTTCGATTTTATTGAAGCAAGGCTGGTACGATTACCAATTTGCTTATGCAAAGGCGGATGGTTCCTATGACTTTGAGGCTATGGAAGGAAGTCACTTCCAAACCGAGAATGAGTACGAGGTGTTCGTGTATTACCGGGGATTGGGCTCTCGTTACGATCAGCTGGTAGGATATGTGTACTTGCAACCGAATAAGCGAAGGCTCTAATCCATTTTTATCCAAAAAAATAACCCCCAAAAAGAAGAATCTCTTTGGGGGTTTTTTGTGAGTAATCGAAGGGATTAAAATTCCTCTGTAGAGGCTTCAGATTCTTCTTCGGTTGGTGCTACATTTTGACGAACGCGTTCACCAGTAGACTTGTAGGGGACAAATCCTTCTCTTTTGAACTTGTAAGGAGTAGTTTTATTGTCAGCAGGATGTGTAGCCAAGTCCATCATTCCAAAACCTTTGTGAGTAAAGGCTCCTAGACCACACTTGAATACAAAATCTTGCACTTCAGGAGCGGCATAAAGGGTGAATGGAAGTGTGTATCCACGTACCTCGTATTTTACATCTAGATCGTAAACAGCGTAAATACGAGCGAATTTTTTCTGTTGTTCTTTCAACTTGTTGACATAGACCATGTCTGGTACTACTTGGAACTTGAAGAAAGATTCCATTTGTTCGGGAGTGTACCAGCCTGATTTTTCCATACGAGTCAAGGTAGATTCGTACAATAGATCAGAGAACTCGTCACTATCCGGGTTGATGAATCGCTTACCCGCCTCTTCATTGAATGCTGGGGTGATGAGTACCAAAGGTGAGATGCACACAAACTTGTTGGAAACTTCCAAGGTTGGTTCAGCCTCCAGTTCGGTGTACTCAGGGGAAAGAATCAAGTTGCCTAACTCAATTTTTGGAGTTGCAAATACTTGTTCTAGCAAGTAATCGATAAATTCTTCACTTTGGGAAGAAAGTACAAGTGTAACCAAACTAGAGTAGTAGTGTAATCCACTGCGGCTCACCTTGGTTTGTCCTTTCAATCCTGAGAAATTGAAGAAGTTGTAGTTGTAAAATTCCTCTCTTCCTCCTTTGACAATAAGTCCTTTGAGAAATTGAGCCAGAATATACTGGTGGTGAAAAGGCAAAAAGGAGCCTTTGTTTTTTAAGGAAAATATCAGACGTACTCTCACGGTTTAGAAAAATAAAATGAAACAATACAAGGATAAGCAATGCCAAGCCTTGGTAATTAACTAGTTGCTGTAAAACTACACTAAATTTTTAGCAAAACTTAAACATTGAATCTAAAATGCATAATATCCCCATCTTGGACTACGTATTCTTTGCCCTCGATTGCGATTTTGCCATTTTCTCTACAAACTGCCTCGCTTTTAAATTGTTTAAAATCCTCAAGACGAATTACCTCTGCTTTGATAAATCCACGTTCAAAATCTGTATGAATTACGCCAGCAGCTTGAGGAGCCTTCCAGCCTTTTCGGATGGTCCAAGCACGTACTTCTTGTACACCGGCTGTGAAGTAAGTGATCAGGTTGAGCAGGGTATAGGCTCCATAGATCAAGCGGTTGAGACCACTTTCATTTAGTCCATATTCACCAAGAAACATGGCTTTTTCTTCTGGGTCATCAAATTCAGCAATTTGAGATTCGAGGGCAGCACAGAGTACGATGACTTCTGCATTTTCCTCTTTTACTTTTTCACGAAGCTTGGTTACAAAAGCATTTCCTGTATGAATACTTCCCTCGTCTACATTGGCTACATAAAGCACTGGCTTGATGGTAAGGAGGTGAAGGTCACGAACGGCTTCTAGATCTTCCTTGTCTACTTCAATGGCACGCGCATTGAGCCCAGAAGTCAGGCCATCTTTAAATTGGACCAAGGTTTCCAATTCACGTTTGGCTTTGGCATCACCGGATTTGGCCATTTTTTCGATTCGCTGAATCTTTTTTTCTACAGATTCCAAATCCTTCAATTGCAATTCCGTATCAATTACCTCCTTGTCGAAAATTGGGTCTACACCACCAGCGACGTGAACAATGTTATTGTCTTCAAAGCAACGGATGACATGGATGATGGCATCCACTTCGCGAATGTTGGCCAAGAATTTATTTCCTAATCCTTCCCCTTTTGAGGCTCCTTTTACAAGACCTGCAATGTCTACAAATTCAATGATTGTAGGTACAACGCGTTGGGGATTGACTAGGGCTTCTAGTTCTTGTAAGCGTGCATCAGGAACAGAAACCACCCCCACATTGGGCTCAATGGTGCAAAAAGGAAAGTTTGCTGCTTCAGCTTTTGCGCTTGAAAGCGCATTAAACAAGGTAGACTTTCCCACGTTGGGGAGACCTACTATGCCACATTGTAATGCCATTAATTCGTTGCTTTAATTTTAAATATTTTGTAGGACTTATACCCCTTGTAAAATTCCATTACCGATACTCTGAAAATGGTGTAAACAGGTATTGCAAAGATCATCCCTAGGATTCCCGCGATTTTTGCACCCGCAAAGATAATAACAAATATTTCAAGGGGATGTGCTTTTACGGATTTGGAAAAAATAAGCGGCTGAAGCAATACATTATCCGTAATCTGAACCATTGCAAACACGGAAATGATTTTAAAAAGGAAAAAATTATACTCACTATCCAACGCGAAATCACCCGTTGATACGCCCACCACGATTCCGAAAACTGTTCCTAATATCGGACCTGCGTAGGGGATAAGATTGGCAATCGCTGCAAACAAGGCTATGGTGAGTGCATATTCCACGCCGGCAAGGGTAAGTCCTGATGCTGCCAATAAGAAAATGGCTAATACTTGAAGCAATAGTCCAAAAAGGTAATTGGATAGTAGTTTTTCAACCTTGGTAAAGGTCGCTACCGATAATTCAAAGTAGGCATTTGGAATGAGATTTAAGAGGTTTCGGCGAAGTAGTCCATTTTCTAAAAGCAGAAAAAAAGTAATGAAGGCAACGGCCATAGTTCCAATAAATACACTGCTAGTGACCGAAATGACACCCGAAATAAATCCTCCGATATCAAATTTTTTCAAGGCTTCTTGCACTGAAAAGCGGAGTTCTTCTAGTAGAATTCCTTTCTTATTTTCGATGAGTTGATATTTCATTAAAAACCGCTCGAGCTTTTCAAGGGGAACTTCCAACTGCTGGTAAATGCTATCCAAATCCAACTCGCTCAAAAGAATTACTTGACGATTGATTAAAGGAAAAAAAAGGAGTCCCAACAAAAACACCAAAGAAACAACCACTGCATAAGAAGACAGAATGGCAATCCCGCGGGGAATATGTTGCCCCATGATGTGCACCTCATTGACGCGATTGGTCAATGGACGAAGCAATGCAGCCAGTATCAAAGAAACTACTAGATAAAGGGAAATTGCAGAAAAATACCAACCAAACGCGAGGAAGGTGAAAAAGAAAAGGATGAGGTATACGAAAAACCGCTGCATGTAGGTAAAAGAAAAGGAGGCCAAAGCCTCCTCAAATATATTGGAATAAGAACGTTATCCCTAATGCTGTCTTACTAGATTATTCCCAGCGAAGATCGTTATTTACTTCGTTCTCAGATTCTTCGTTCTCAAACTGTTCAAAATCAAAATCAGGAAGTAAATCGTTTTTGACATGATCAACTGCTTCATTCAACGCATTGACGAATTTGAAGAAATCCTCTTTATATAAGAAGATTTTGTGCTTTTCGTAGCTGAAGTTATCACCGTCTGTTCTTCGCTTGCTCTCCGTAATGGTCAGGTAATAATCGTTACCACGGGTTGACTTGATATCAAAAAAATAGGTTCTTTTTCCTGCCTTTACTTTTTTAGAGAAAATCTCATCTCTATCGTATCCTCGGTGATCTTCCAATGTTGTAGGGATTTTGGTTTGGAATGCTTCAATTGTTGGGTCTAAGATAAGGTAAAAGCAAGGTAGAATTCAAAGTTAAGGCCTGCTTTTTTTTAAAAATCTGTAAAAAAAAGGGTATAAAAGGATTTAATTCCGATATCAACCTCAATAGCTTAAACAAGAACTAGGGGAGAATAATGTATGGTGTTCTTTGGAAATTCAGTGTAAATAATTGATTTAGAATTAACTAGTGTTTAGCGAATAAGGATTTAGTCCTGTGAAATTAGATGTAATCGCATGATCTATTTTTTAAAGGTTTTAGCAAAAAAAAAGGCTGCCTCTGAAAAGAAACAGCCTAATTCGGTTGTCATAACTAGTTATTCTCCGTGCAAGAAAGCTTTCTTGGTAAGTAACGCTTCTTCTGTTTCTCGGTGATCCGGATCATCTACGCAGCAATCGACTGGACAAACGGCCGCGCATTGCGGTTCTTCATGGAAGCCGTTGCATTCGGTGCACTTATCCGATACGATGTAATAAAACTCATCAGAAACAGGGGTTTGCTTTGCAGTACCTGCTACCACCGTACCGTCTTCTAGGGTTACTTCTTTCAAGTTGGTGCCTCCAGCCCAAGTCCATTCTACTCCACCTTCATAAATTGCCGTGTTTGGGCATTCAGGTTCGCATGCACCGCAATTGATGCATTCGTCTGTAATCATTATCGCCATAGGAAGTCAAATTTGAATTCAAAGTTACAATCTCCTAAACACCTTCGCAATAAAAAAGTTGTCACACTAATTAATTTAAATTTATTCCATCGAGTTTTCTTTTTGGATACCTTTGCTTCATGCAATCCTTTTTTCCGCTTTCTGACCGAATTTCAGCATTTATTCGCCTAGGAGAATGTCTATCCAATTTGGTAGGCGATGAAAAATTGGCGCTTTTTCAGCAAGCCCAAAACCAGAATGCTTGGTTTACGCCAGAATCCTTGGAACAGGCATTGAAGGGAATCCAACTTCTCTTGGATGCCCATGCATTGAAAAAATGGGTGGCCAACTATTCTTTTTTAGAGTCGGATCAGCCTCAGCAAATTGGGTTGATGCTTGCTGGAAATATCCCTGGGGTGGGCTTTCATGATATTTTGGCGGTTTTAATTGCGGGTCATTCGGCCTGCATCAAACTAAGTTCTCAGGATGCAGCACTACCCATGTGGCTGCTCGCCCAATTGAAGTCAATCGAGCCTCGTTTTGCAGAGCGGATTCATTTTGAAGAGCTTCTAAAAAATAAACAGGCCTACATTGCCACAGGAAGTGACAATTCTGCCCGATACTTCAACTACTACTTTGGGAAGTATCCTCACCTGATTCGCTCCAATCGGACTTCTGTGGCCATTCTATCCGGTGATGAATCCCAAGCTGAATTAGAAGCTTTAGGACATGATGTTTTTGATTATTTTGGTTTGGGTTGTAGAAATGTCTCCAAGGTATTCGTTAAAAATCAAGCACAATTGACCCAACTTTTAGATGCGATCCAATCCTTTGAATCAGTAGCCAATCACCACAAATACTTCAATAATTACGAATACAATAAGTCCATTTATTTGGTGAATGGCACGCCGCATTTGGACAATGGTTTTCTCCTTCTCAAAGAATCCTTAGACTTAGTTTCTCCGATTGGCGTTCTTTTTTACGAGATGTACGAGGACGAAATTGAGTTGCAATCCAAACTTTCAGCCTTATCTAGCCAGATCCAATGTGTGGTGGGAAGTGCTAGCCTTGGTATTCCTGGACTAATTCCCTTTGGCAAAACCCAGTATCCAGCTCCCTGGGACTATGCAGATGGAGTAGACACCCTTCAATTTTTAAGTGGGTTGGGAGTTTAGCGAAAATTCTAGCAGAAACTCCAGGTATTAACTTCAATTTAGGCAACCCTTAAAGCGGAATGTTCGTTACCTTTTTTATTGCTTTTTCCTATATTCGCAGTCGGAAATTTGAACCATTTACTCCATAAACTAT
>CAYNIK010000053.1:0-7460 GCA_964397145.1 uncultured Limnohabitans sp. | reverse complement strand
TTCCAAAACAGGTAGTTGCTGTCGCGGTAACTCCAGCTAGTTCCAATAAAGGAGGCTCTTTCACTTCAATTCCCGTAATTGTTTTTTCACAACCCAAACCATCGATCACCTTCACCGAATACAAACCAGCCTTCAAATTTGAGGCGATTGCTGTCTTCAAAGTCGCATCATGGCTCCATTCAAAGGTGTACGGCGGTGTTCCTCCATTGGCAACCACTTCAATTTTGCCTGTAGCTTGACCAAAGCAAGCGACATCAAGGACGGATTGAGTGCTAAAAATCAATTGCTTGGCAACTTTGACTTGAATTTCTGGAGCTGTTCCCGCACAGGAATTATCAACCAAACTGTAAGCAGTATACCCTATCGTACCGGTCACCCCTGCTTGGTCCCAGACAACAGTGATCTTATCTGAATCTTGACCACTTACCAGGGTACCACCCTTTACAATCCATTCGTATCTCCTTCCGGGCAAAGGATTTGGTGCGGAATAGGTAAAGTTAACCGAGGGATCAAAGCACACTTCCAATTCTCCAATTGCTTCAGTAACCACAATTCGAAGGTTTACGACTACAGGCAATTCTACAGCGGCACCCGGACAACCATTGGCAGAGAAAGGAAGTACGCGTACCTTGGCATTTGGATTAGACGGTCCCCAACGAACAAGAACCGAATCGGAATAGGCCTGCAAAATGGACCCTCCTTCCACTTCAAACAGCATTTTGGAGATATTTTGCTTGTCTTTTACTCGATACATCACCTCTTCTACAAGGGGACAGACGGACTGGGACCCAACCAACTCTACCTTAGTCTCCAAGACCTCCACCTGAAACGTTGTTTCTTCTTGCTGATCACAAGAATTCGGACTCAAGGAGGCAACAATACTGACTTCGTACTTTCCAGGTTTGGTGTAGGTATGTTTTACAGTTTTTCCAATTTTGGTAGCCGTGCCATCTCCAAAATTCCATACAAAATAGGTGAAGTCAGGATTTTCGGGATTCACGGTCCAAGAACCCTCCTGATTGAGACAGGCCACATTATCTCCTACCACATCAAATGCATAGTCAGGATCGGTTTCAAAATTTAAATTAGTCAAGGAGGCCCCAGCTGCATAGCCATAGGACTCAATGTTTCCAAATCCATACACATAAGCTGCAAATCCAGCAGGATTGGAAAGCGTGTGCACTCCCTGAGTAATTTCTATCCGAGCAACCTTATAGGTTGGATCTCCAGGAAGCATTTGAAAACTCCCACCAACAGCTACGCCATCTAAGCGGGTTTTATTTTCTTCCCCAGCCTTGACTACAATATTGACATAATGATTGACTATTGAAGGTAAGGCGTAAGCATTAAAAGTTAAATCCGTAAGCAATTGCTCCGTAGGACTATAGGTGATCATAAATGGATCTCCATTACTGGCAAAAGGATCGGAAAGGCTGTTGCAAGATTGGCTTTTTGAGAATACGGTGACGGAGGAAGGCTTAGAGGTGTCTATTTTTCCAGAAACGTTAGCCCCAAACTCCAAAGACATCCATTCCCCACGATTCAATACCTTGGGTTGAAGAAGGCCATTGACACGGACTTCGGTATTGTCCTCTGCAGCCACCACCTTGACCAACTCACCAGAAGATCGACCCAATAATGCGGTATGCACAAAGGAACTTCCCCAAGTGTTGATGGGATAAGCTTGTTGATACAGGTGATCATTAGCTTGTCCACAGGCCCCTACTGAGGTCCACTTGTTTCCCCCATACACTGCAATTTTTTTGCAATCATCGGCTTTGTCTCCGACTACACGCACTCGAGAACCCGTCAAATCTCCACGTGCTTTTATTTGGTAGCTCTGCCCACGATTCAAGGTAATTTCTGTTGGGATTCCCTTGACGTTCCCTGAAATGGAATTCTCGGTAGTCGTGATTTCAATGCGGGTATTGTCTTCCGTAGCCACTACCAGCAAGGTACTTTCATTATTGATATTCAAGTTGGCGGAAGGATTCACTTCAAAATGTGAAGTGATGTAATGATCTTTACCCAAAGCTGTAATTGGCAGAACAACAGTCCCATCAGCACTTCGGTAACGTTCATTGATGGCATGAACTGCAATTTTTCCTGTTGCGGTAATGTGTATCCCTAGGTTTTCTATCACCCCTGAACTCCGATGCAATAAGTCCAAGGTAGCAGAGGAAATCCGAAAGGTAAATTGCTGCCCAGCCGTGAGTGCAAAAGGAGTCGATTGTCCAAGATATTCAATTGCACCAGTCGTATTTTCTGTGGCGGTGATCAATAAGACAGCATAATCCGGTGTAGATGGAAGACTTCGGTTATTTTCCATAAAGCCCACCCAAAATTCAGTACCAGTGGTGGAAAGCTGCGCATAGCTAGAAACAGCAGCCGCCAAGCTAAAGAATAGGGCATATACAAGGCGGAATAGTAAGCGCATCTTTACGAGAGTGGTCCTTTTAAAGTAATAACGCAGTGAATATACTAGACTATTTTTAGAAGTTGATGCTTCAACGAGTACCTATGAAAGATTAGCCTGGTGATGTCTCCTGCCAAAAGGGATATTTTTCTATCTTTGCTCGTTCAAATTCAGCAATACACATGATTTCAGTAGATAACCTTTCCCTAAAATTTGGAAAAAGAACTCTTTTCGAGGAAGTAAACCTAAAATTCACTCCAGGCAACTGCTATGGGGTGATTGGTGCAAATGGTGCAGGAAAGTCCACTTTTTTGAAGATCCTCTCTGGAGAGATGGACTCTACCTCAGGAGCAATCAACATCACTCCTGGGCAACGCATGGCTGTATTGAAGCAAAATCACTTTGAATTTGACGAGGTAGAGGTATTGAAAGCAGTCTTGATGGGGCATAAAAAATTGTATGCCATCATGAAGGAAAAGGACGAAATCTACCTCAAAGAAGATTTTACAGAAGCTGATGGCATCCGTGCCTCTGAGCTGGAATCGGAATTTGCTGAAATGGATGGCTGGAACGCCGAGTCAGATGCAGCTTCTCTCCTTTCTGGGCTGGGCATTTCTGAAGACCTGCATTACCAGCAGATGAAAAATCTCGCAGGTAATCAAAAGGTTCGTGTACTTTTAGCTCAAGCACTTTTTGGAAATCCGGACATCCTGATTTTGGATGAACCGACCAACGACTTGGATGCAGAAACGATTGTATGGCTCGAAGATTTCTTGATTGATTTTAAAAACTTGGTGATTGTTGTTTCCCACGACCGTCACTTCCTAGATACCGTATCCACCCATGTGGTCGACATTGATTTTGGGAAAATCAAAATTTATTCCGGTAACTATACCTTCTGGTACGAGTCCTCCCAGCTTGCCTTGAAGCAACGTTCAGATCAGAACAAAAAAGCGGATGAAAAGCGAAAAGAATTGCAGGATTTCATTGCCCGCTTCTCTGCCAACGTGGCCAAGTCTAGACAGGCTACCGCGCGAAAAAAGATGTTGGAAAAATTGAACGTCGATGAAATTGAGCCTTCTAGCAGAAAATACCCAGGAATCTTATTTAAGCCAGAGCGCGAGGCTGGAGACCAAATTTTCATGACTGAAAACTTGGAACTGAAGGCAGATGGGGTCACTTATTTTACGGATGTCAACTTAATGGTAGACAAGGGGGACAAAATTGCGTTCATTTCCAAAACCAAACAGGCTGTCAATAAATTTTTCCAAACCATTGTAGAAGAAATTAAGCCAAGCAAAGGGGAATTGAAGTGGGGAGTAACGATCAATAAGGCCTACCTACCCAATGACAACTCCAGCTACTTCAAGACAGACCTCAACTTGATCGATTGGTTGCGTCAATATTCCAGCAACCAGGAAGAAGCCTATGTGCGTACTTTCCTTGGTCGAATGCTATTTACAGGGGAAGAGACCCTAAAAAAATGTAGTGTACTTTCTGGAGGAGAAAAGGTGCGTTGCATGGTTTCCAAAATGATGCTTCAAAATCCAAACTTGCTGCTCATGGACGAACCAACCAATCACCTGGATTTGGAATCCATTACCGCATTCAACAATGCTATCATTGAATTCAACGGAACCGTACTGATGTCCTCCTATGACCACACGTTTGTGCAGTCTTCCTGTAACCGCATTGTGGAATTCACGCCAAAAGGAACCATAGATAGACGGATGTCCTACGACGATTACCTATTGAGTCCAGAAATTAAGGCTTTGCGTGAAAGCATGTACGGTGGGGCCGTTTAATTCCTAGGTAATCCGTTCGTGCTACTCACTGCTATTCTAATTTACCTAATCCTTACCCTTGCTATTGGAGCTTGGTCCGCGAGGTTAGTCAAAAATTCGAATGACTTTGTCCTGGCTGGACGATCACTCCCTTTATTTCTTTCTGCATCTGCACTCTTTGCCACATGGTTTGGCTCAGAGACTATTTTTGGTGCCTCTTCGGTATATTTAGAAGAAGGTCTTCTGGGTGTGATTGAGGATCCTTTTGGTGGAGCACTCTGCTTGATCTTGTTTGGGCTCTTCTACCTTCGACCCATGTACCGCATGAATGTGTTGACCATAGGAGATGTGTTCAAGAAAATCTTTGGTGAGCGGTTGGCCTTCTTCGCTTCCATCTTTATGATCCCCGCCTACTTTGGCTACGTTGCCGCACAGCTTGTTGCCTTAAGCCTAGTATTGGGAGCAGTTACGGATCTCAGCCTTATGGAAGGAGTTGTCATTTCTGCAGTTATTGTTGTTTTCTACACCTTCTTAGGTGGCATGTGGGCGATCTCCATTACCGATTTCATGCAGACTACTCTAATCGTCATTGGATTAGTGGCAGTCGCCTATCTCGTTGCGGACGAAGCAGGTGGCGTTCGCGTGATTTTAGAAAAAGCACCACCTGAAAGTTTCCAGTTTTTTCCAGAAGCCAACTTTTCTGCCTGGACCACTTACTTTGGGGCCTGGATTATCCTTGGTTTGGGGAGCATTCCCTCTCAGGATATTTACCAACGCGTGATGTCATCCAAATCCGAAAAAGTAGCTGTACAATCCACCTATTTGGCAGGCATATTTTACCTCACCTTTGGTTTGCTTCCGCTGTTTATCGCCTTAGGAGCAAAGATCCTGTATCCAGAGTTGTATTTGGCAGATAAGCAAATGCTCCTTCCTTCCATGGTTTTGCAGCACAGCAACCTTCCCATTCAAGTGCTCTTTTTTGGGGCCTTGATCTCTGCAATTATGAGCACAACCAGTTCTGGGCTTTTGGCTCCTGCAGCCATCATCTCTGAAAATTTAATCCGTCCCTATTTTGGAAAGAAATTTTCCGATCAGCAGTTTTTGTGGGTCCTCCGGTCAAATGTCATCCTGGTAGCAGCAATTGCCTTAATCATGGCCTATTGGAAATCAGATATTTACGAGTTAGTAGCTGGAGCTTCTATTTTAATGCTGGTTTCCTTATTTGTCCCTTTGACAGCAGGACTTTACTGGAAAAAATCATCTTCAGTTGGGGCCTTTCTTGCCCTTTTTGTGGGGATGGCCACCTATCTTGCAGCAGAAACATACATTCCCGATCAAGAAACTCATCTCCTAGGACTACTTGCTAGTGGATTAGGGATGGGAATTGGAAGTTTGATTTTCCCTAACAAATCGTCAACGACTCATGACCTATCCTAGGCTTATTCTTCAAAAAGGAAAGGAAGTTTCCTTATTCCGAAAGCACCATTGGGTATTTTCTGGCGCTCTTGCTAAAAAAGAAGACGGAATCCAAAATGGAGATTTGGTTGCAGTCTATTCCTCTAAAAATGATTTTTTAGGAATTGGGCATTATGCCTTAGGATCCATCATGGTTCGAATTATCTCCTTTGAGGAACGCACGATTGATGCTACATTTTGGAAGGAAAAAATTCGCGCTGCGCATGCCGTACGGGAAGCCTTGAACCTCACGCAACAAAATGAAACAACCGTCTATCGATTAGTTCATGGAGAAGGAGATGGCTTGCCAGGCTTAATCATTGATTATTACAACGGTACCGCGGTGATCCAGGCACACCACATCGGAATGCATCAGCACTTACAGGCAATTACTGAAGCATTACGCGCCGTTTATGGGAAGCAGCTCAAAGGGGTGTACGACAAAAGTGGGGAAACCCTTCCCAAAGCCGAGACAGTTCCCTCCAACGAATGGCTATGGGGCAAGGCTGAAACCGACTTGGTGAAGGAATATGGAGCTTCTTATAAAATTGATTGGGAAAAAGGCCAAAAAACGGGTTTTTTCATCGATCAACGTGAAAACAGAAAGTTAGTTGCCAGCTACGCCAAGGGAAAAAAAGTATTGAATACCTTTTGCTATTCAGGAGGATTTTCAGTGCTAGCCCTACAAGAAGGAGCAACTGAAGTTCATTCCGTCGATATTTCCCAAAAAGCAATTGACCTGACGGAGGAAAACATTGGTTTAAATGCAGGATTTAAAGGCAAACACCAATCGATTGTAGCAGATGTGGTCAAATACATTCGCGAGATTGGGGATGATTTTGATCTCATTATTTTGGACCCTCCCGCCTTTGCCAAAAGCTTAAAGGCAAGACACAATGCCGTGCAGGCCTACAAGCGACTCAATGCGGAAGCGCTTCGAAAAATCAAGCCGGGAGGCATCTTGTTTACCTTCTCCTGTAGCCAAGTGGTAGACAAACGGCTTTTCGCAAATACGATCACCGCTGCAGCACTAGAAAGCAAACGGAACGTTCGAATTTTGCACCAGCTCTCCCAACCTGCCGATCACCCGATCAACTGCTTTCATCCAGAAACAGAATATTTGAAGGGTCTAGTCTTGTATGTAGATTAGTTTTCAAACAAATTGCCATCGAAATTTCTTTCCCTTAATAAAATCACCTCAAAAAATCATAGTCATGTACACTGGACTTCAACACGGACACTCTGGCCTAGCTTATTTGGCATTATTGTCACTCATTCTCGTAATTATTTGGGCACTCATTGGCGCACTTTCAGGTCGCGAGTTCCAAGAAAAAGACCGCAAAATTGCCTTAATCGCATTTATCCTTTGCCACATCCAACTTTTGGTTGGTCTGGTTCTTTACTTCGTCAGCCCAGTAGGTTTTTCTTTACTGTCAGGTGGTGGTGCCATGTCAGATCCAGTGGCTCGCTTGACTGCCTTGGAACACCCACTTATCAATATCGTGGCGATCGTTTTAATTACCATAGGATTTAGCCGTGCTAAGAAATTGGAAAGTTCCAAAGCGAAGTTCCGAAGCATTTACATGCTATATGCCGTAGGCTTAGTTTTGATTTTGAGCCGAATTCCTTGGGCAAATTGGTTAGGAAATTAATTGAACTTAATCCTCCAATATGTTTGAAATCCAGCCAAGTGCTGGATTTTTTTTTGATAATTCACTTCCAATCCATCCCATTTCACTACACATCTATAAATTTTACCTTTGGTCATCATTTGCAACTTTGTTACAAAAATCCTAGGTATTTTT
>CAYNIK010000052.1:0-7471 GCA_964397145.1 uncultured Limnohabitans sp. | reverse complement strand
GCGGTAATCTACCGAACCGAAGATGGAGGAAAGAATTGGCAAAAAGTGCATCAGGAAGGAGGAGAAGCTTTTTTTGATGCGATCCAATTTTTAGATGCCCAGCGTGGCTATGTCTTAGGAGATCCCATAGGTGGGAAGTGGATGATCTTGGAGACGCTGGATGGAGGCCGAAGTTGGCATTTCCTAGCCAATCTACCAGATGCTGTGCCAGGTGAAGCTGCATTTGCGGCTAGTTCTTCTTCCCTCTTGGTTGAGGCAAAGGGCTTGGTAGTAGCTACTGGGGGCAAGGTTGCGCGTTTGCATCGTTACGATTTTGATTCCAAAAGCTGGACAGTTCGGGAGTTGACGGACATGCTTCAAGGGGAGCCCTCTCAGGGAGTTTTTGCGGCTACCTCGCTTCCAGGTGAAGGAGGATTGGTACTGGTGGGAGGGGATTACTTAAAGCCTGAATACCGAATTGCCAATGCCTTATTGGTGCTTGGTGAGGTGACTATTTCAACGAGTGAAGGGCCTGGGGGCTACCGGTCTGGCGTGGCGTATCTCCAGGAAAAAGGCTGGGTAGTGGCAGTAGGCCCTAGCGGTTCGGACTTCTCTACCGACGGAGCACACAGTTGGAAGCCTTTATCCAAGACAGGCTACCATGCTGTTAAAGCAGCTCCAGGAGGAAAAGCGCTTTGGGCTTCAGGAAGTCAAGGACGTCTTGGAAAATTAGTGTATTGATGAAAAATGATAAGAATTATTAAAAGAGCGTCATTTTTAGAAGGGGTTTGTAAAAATAATTGCAATTTTTTCCCGCTTTCTGCATTCAAAAAACATGGAGGATTGTATATTTAATCACTGAGTTTAATTTTTCACACGATTTCTTCTTTTCACTACCACCATGTTTGAAATTATTCCTTCCATCTGGCTGATCAACGGCAAGTGTGTGCGACTTAAGCGGGGCGATTTTGCAACCGAAGAAGTGATCTCTCACAACCCCCTTGAGATTGCGCAGGCCTTTGAAGGGATAGGCATCAAGCGGGTCCACCTCGTAGATTTGGATGGAGCTCGAAGAGGTGAGCCAAAAAACTACAACATCTTGGAAGCCATTACTGGCTATACGGATTTGGAGGTGGATTTTACCGGAGGCATTTCCACAGATGGAGATGTGATTAAGTGCTTTGAGTTTGGTGCCAAAACAGTAACTATTGCTTCTGCTGCTGCGAAATTTCCAGAACGCTTTGCCCAATTTATACTATCCTATGGGCGAGAAAAAATAAATTTGGCAGCAGATACCAACCCGAAAGACTACAAAATCAAAATTAAGGGCTGGTTGACCAAAACAGAACTTGACCTATTTGATCATATTGAATTTTTCTACGAGCGTGGGCTTAAACATGTGAAGTGCTCCGATATCACTCGTGATGGGGTAATGGAAGGTCCAAACTTTGACCTCTACAAAGAAGTAGTAGATCGCTTTCCCAATCTATACCTTGCTGCCTCTGGTGGGGTTCGTGGGATTGATGATTTTAAAAGGCTCCGCGACTTGGGTCTTCAGGCAGCTGTTTTTGGGCGAGCCTATTACGAAGGGAAAATCAGTCTAAAGGACCTAGAAGACTTTGTGAGTAAAGGGTAATTCTAGATTTCCTTAGATCTGCGGAATTTTTCCAAAAAATCTGAGGGAGACTTTTTTCACGCTGATCGAATAAGAAAAACACGCTGATTTTATTCGTAGCGAATAGCTGACTTTATGGATTTATCCAAAGGAAATCCTAGCTGAAGTTCAAATCAATGGGCTGTGAACCGTGGACCGCCTGTGGACCGAGGTCTATCGTCTATTGACGATTATCAGTTTTTTAATTATCCTGATCCTCTTTAAACTTATCTACGATGTATAAAAAAATATTGAAGGATAAGGTGGAGGGGGAATCGTTCTTTTTGGATTCTTTTTCCTGGAGATGCGTGCTGGTATGCACCTCTTTTCTAGGTGAGGGAATAGGGAGCCCTTGCTTGACTACCGCTGGCTTTTGAACAGATACTTGGGGGGCTGTTCCTGCCTCTGGTAAAGAATGATGTTCTTCTGCACTAGGTTTTTCGAAGGGTTTCTTGGTGTTTTCCTCCTGAGCCCTTGCTTCAGATGGGAGGAGCAAGTAGCCGAAAGCAACCATGCTCAGCAGGGCAACTTTACCAGCAAAAATTCTTGAACAGTTCCACATAATTTATTGAAATACGGGTTAGCTTTCGAAAAACGTCCTTAAAAGTAGAAAATATATTGACAATGCAAACGATTGACCTAGAAGATTTCAAAAAAATTGACTTTCGGGTTGGAACAGTTCTACGGGTGGAACATTTTGAGAAAGCTCGAAAACCCGCCTATCAAGTATGGGTAGACCTTGGCCCAGAAATAGGGATCAAAAAATCCTCTGCTCAGCTCACGGTTCATTACCAACCCGAGGAGTTAGTGGGGAAACAGGTGCTTTGCATCTGCAACCTTGCTCCCCGTCAAGTGGCAGACTTCATGTCGGAGGTGCTCATCACGGGATTTTCTAGCGCCGCGGGTGGAATATGGCTTGCCACTTCGGATCAACCTGTGCCCAATGGCGCTGTCTTGCATTAAGGCAGATAAATGCAAAGGCCGGATTCAGTCAATTCGTTGCGGTACACGGGTAGCGAACCGCAATAGCCTGCCCGCACATCTCCCGTTTTTAAGTCAAAGCGATACTGGTGCAATGGGCAAATGATTTCTCCATATCCATTGATGTTGGCCTGGCTTAAGTCTGCCCCACGATGTGGGCATTGAGCATCAAACACGTGGATGAGTTCCCCAATGCGCAAGACAGCAAGGCGCTTCTCTCCTGCTGCAAGTTTTTTGATTTTGCGCTCAGGAATAGCTTGGAGGACTTCTTCTTTGCTACTGCCAAACTGAAAGGTGTACATGGGATGCTGGGAATGGGCTTTTGCTAAAAAAAGAGTGCTTGGTTTTTCGTGGAATCTTTTTCAATTTCCATCTTCTATCCCCAATTCCCTAACCTGTCATGAAAAAAATTCTGCTCCTCCCTCTTTTGTTTTTTACCTGCTCCCTCCTTGCCCAACAGGTGGAAGGGGCCTGGAAATTGGTGAGTCAAAATCAAGTTCCTGTCACTGATCAGGAGTATATCAAAATCTATCAGGACAATTACTTCGCTTTTGGGGTCAAAAACCTAGCGGACAACTCATTTGTTGGCGCGGGTGGAGGGCCCTATTCCATGACTTCGGGAAAACTCCAAGAGACCTTGGAGTTTTTTACGCTCAACCCAGCCATCGTAGGGATGGTCACTACCTTTGAAGTGAACCTGGTAGGAAATCAACTGACGGTATCGGCCAGCACCCCCAAAGGACCACTTGTAGAGGTCTGGGAAAAGGTTTCGGATGCCAAGGATGACCTTACCCGCAACTGGGTGATTACAGGAAGAAAGCGTGATGACCAAATTCAGCGATCCACGCCTGGTGCTAGGCGAACCATCAAAATTCTCAGTGGAGGAAGATTCCAATGGGTGGCGTTCAACTCCGAAACGCGGGAGTTTTCAGGTACTGGAGGGGGGACTTACAGTGCCCAAGGAGGAAAATATGTGGAAACCATCACCTTCTTCTCGAGAGACAACTCCCGTGTGGGTGCAAGCTTAGGGTTTGACTACCAGGTGATCGATGGAGAATGGCACCACAGTGGCTTGAGTTCCCAAGGGCAGCCGATTTATGAGATTTGGACACCCTATGCACTGGGATATAAACCGGGCAAAAATTAAAAAAAGGAGCTAGAAAGCTCCTTTTTAGTTAGTCCGATTAATTCGTATAGAGGGCTTTCAATTTTTCTACCGTATAATCCACCTCTTCTTGAGTTGTAAAGCGGCTGAATGAAAAGCGTACCGCATCTCGGTCTGCCGGGTGCTGGAGGGCACGCAATACATGGGATCCTACGGTTGCCCCTGAGCTACAGGCAGAACCTCCTGAAGCAGAGATGCCTTCTAAATCTAGGTGGAATAGGAGCATTCCCCGATTGGATTCAGAAGGAGGAAGGCTTACGTTGAGTACGGTATACAAACTTTTATCCAAATCTGCCGAACAGCCATTGAAGGCAACACCAGGGATATGCTGTACTAGTTTTTCTATAAAGGAGCGCTTGATCCGCTCGATATGACTGCGATGAGCGTCTAGCTCCTCGATAGAAATTTCCAGCGCTTTGGCTAGTCCAATGATACCGATTACATTTTCCGTTCCTCCTCGCATGTTGCGCTCTTGCGCACCACCGTGAATGAAGGGGTGAATTTTCTTGTCTTTTCGTACATAAAGAAATCCGACTCCTTTAGGGCCATGAAACTTATGTGCGCCAGCTACCAGGGCATCCACCGGCAGTTGAGACAAGTCATGGGTATAATGCCCCATGGTTTGTACGGTATCCGAGTGGAAGAAGGCACCGTAGGTGTGGGCAAGGGTTCCTATTCGCTCCAGGTCATTTAGGTTGCCAATTTCATTGTTGCCCTGCATGAGGGACACCAAACTTTTGGGATTGGCTTGAAGCAAGGATTCCAATTGCTGTAGATTGATTTCCCCTTTTTCATTGACATCCAAAATGCTGAGCTGGATTTTACCTTTTTTGGCGAGCATCTCCAGGGTATGGAGTACGGCATGGTGCTCCAGCGGCGACGTGATGGCATGGCTGATGTCATGTGATTCCACGCCGCAGACCAATGCGGTATTGTCAGCCTCAGTGCCACCAGAGGTAAAGAAAATCTCCGATGGGCTGGCATGCAGGAGTTCAGCTACCTTTTTTCGTGCCTTTTCGATGGCCGTACGTACCTCTCTTCCGTGGCTATGAACCGAGGAAGGATTGCCAAAGTGACCACGCATAAATGGAATCATGGCTTCGATCACACGATCATCCATGGGAGTGGTGGCGGCATTGTCGAGGTACACGTGCTTCATAGGGTCCTTTTGGGCAAGGTAAGACTTGCTTTAACTCAGGGTTGCATTCACAACCTCTTTGATATCTTGTATGATTTTTTTGGCCAGGTGTTCTGCTTTGGCTTCCGAGTCAGACTCCGAATAAATCCGGATAATCGGCTCGGTATTGGACTTCCGCAGGTGCACCCATTCTTTTTCAAATTCAATTTTCACTCCATCCGAATCGTTGATGGGATGCTTTTTGTATTTGTCTTTGATTTTAAGCAGGATATCATCCACATCCAAGTTTGGTGTGAGTTCGATCTTATTTTTAGAAATGAAATAGCTCGGGTAGGTCGCTCGAAGCATGGAGATGGACTTGCCATATTTGGCCAAATGGGTCAAAAATAAGCCAATGCCCACCAAAGCGTCTCGGCCATAATGAGACGGTGGGTAGATGATCCCTCCATTGCCTTCCCCGCCGATGACTGCCTGCACCGCCTTCATTTGATTGACTACATTGACCTCGCCCACCGCAGATGCGGTGTAGTTTCCGCCTCGTTTTTCGGTGACGTCACGTAATGCTCGGGTCGAGGAAAGGTTGGATACCGTATTGCCGGGCGTCTGAGAAAGCACGTAGTCGGCCACTGCTACTAGGGTATATTCTTCTCCAAACATCGAACCGTCTTCATTCACTAGTGCCAAGCGATCTACATCTGGATCAACGACGATGCCGAGATCGAAATTTCCTTTTTCAAGTTTATTGGCAATATCGCGTAGGTTTTCAGGAAGTGGCTCTGGATTGTGGGGGAAGTTGCCGTCTGGGGTACAGAACATTTCCTCTACTTCACTCACGCCCAGTGCGCGTAAAAGTTTAGGGACCACAATGCCTCCTGTAGAGTTGACTGCATCCACGACCACCTTGAAGTTGCGGGCTTTGATAGCCGCTACATCGACGAGCTCCAAGTCGAGCACATGTTGAATGTGTCGATCCATGTAGTCCGTGATTTCGGTGTATTTTCCAAGTTTGCGTACTTCAGCAAAGGTAAAGTCTTCTGTTTCGGCTTTGGCCAAAATGGCTTTGCCTTCGGCGTCTGAAATAAATTCGCCTACTGAATTAAGTAGCTTGAGTGCATTCCACTGGGCGGGGTTATGGCTTGCCGTAAGGATGATGCCTCCGCCGGCATTTTCTCTTGGCACTGCAAACTCTACCGTGGGGGTAGTGCTGAGCCCAAGGTCGATGACCGAAATGCCTAAGCCTTGAAGCGTGGCTGCTACCAATCGGGAAACCATGTCCCCAGAAAGTCGAGCATCTCTTCCGATGACTACTTTAGGGTTGCCGGTTTGCTCGAGTACCCAAGCACCATAAGCAGCGGTAAATTTGACCACATCAATGGGAGTGAGACCTTCGCCTGGCTTTCCGCCGATGGTGCCTCGTATTCCAGAGATCGATTTAATTAGTGACACGAATTTTGGTTTTTTATGTTAAAAATAGTTGGCTACGCTTGAAAAGATTACTTGAATTTGGCCATCACTTTGTCCACCTCATTGTCCGGGTTGGCGCAGTTGCTCGTAGCATCTACGGTTTTCCCACAGAGGCTGCAGGTGATCCCTTCCTTGTTAAGGAAAGGACTTTGTGAAGCACAGGTCCCTTTGAACTCTCCATTTTTAAGAAAAATCAGTCTTACAGACATTAAAACAAAGAAAAGGGCGATGAAACCTAGTGTGATGAAGAAAGTTGTCATACCGGAGAAATTTGCCCAAATTTAACGCTTTACTTTGAAAACGTTTACACGTCAAGCTTAGTTTCCTTATACATGTCCAACTTGAGTTCTCGAGCCGAGCAATTGGCTGCTTTTGACCGCTTATTGACCATCATGGATGAATTGCGTGCGCAATGTCCCTGGGACAAAAAGCAAACCACTGAAAGTTTGCGTCACCTCACCATTGAAGAGACCTTTGAACTTTCGGATGCTATCTTAGAAGGCAACCCAGAGGAAATCAAGAAGGAGGTGGGAGATCTGCTTCTGCACTTGGTCTTTTATGCCAAAATTGGTTCAGAGCAGGGCAGTTACGACATTCGTACGGTGATTGACTCCCTCTGCGAGAAATTGATTCGTCGACACCCACACATCTATGGGGATACGGTAGCGCAAGACGAGGAGACGGTCAAGCAAAATTGGGAAAAAATCAAGTTGACCGAAAAGGGGAATGTTTCTGTTCTTGGTGGAGTACCTAAAAGTTTGCCAGCACTCATCAAGGCGATGCGGATTCAGGAAAAGGCTCGAGGAGTGGGCTTTGACTGGGAAGAGCCTGAGCAGGTATGGGAAAAGGTGAAGGAGGAAATGGACGAGTTTGAAGCAGAATTTCGTGTCGCTAAGGGATCCAAAATCGACCAAGAAAAGGCTGCGGGGGAGTTTGGCGACCTGCTTTTTTCCCTAATCAACTATGCCCGATTTATTGACATCAATCCAGAGGAGGCCTTGGAGCGTACCAACATCAAGTTTATTTCCCGGTTTCAGTACTTAGAGCGAGCGGCCAAAGCGGCAGGCAAGAATCTAAGCGAGATGAGTTT
>CAYNIK010000051.1:0-7646 GCA_964397145.1 uncultured Limnohabitans sp. | reverse complement strand
AGATCTAAATCCAACTTCTTTCCTTTTTCAGTAATCTCTTCAGATTTCTTTTTGAAAAAATCGTATTTGTTGATCACGGAATCCGTGTGAACATAGGCGATCTTCAGGTCAGCAGCAGCCACTCCACCTGTGGAAGAGGCATCAGCGCCAGTTGAATCTGTTTTTTTACCACAGGAATAAACTCCTACTGCTACTAGAGCTAGCACTACGAAACGTGTAAAAATTTTTCTCACTTGAATAAAATTAGGGTTGACAGGTCGCAAATATAGATAAAGTATTCATTTTGCAAGAATCACAGAAAATTTCCTGCGTTAAATTCAGTTAAAGGCCTAAAAAAAAAGATCCTGAGCCAAACGAAAAACTTGCGCATGCGCTTCTACGATATCTTTTATTCGTTTGGAATAGCCTCCTCCCATGCAACACATGATGGGAATTCCATGAGACTTAGCTGTACTAAGTACCAAACGGTCTCGAGCATTAATTCCTGATAAGGTCAGTGAAAGGCGCCCCAATTGGTCCGAAGCCAATACATCTACCCCACTTTGGTACAACATAAAATCTGGCTGAACTTCATCTACCAATTTCTTCAAGTTCCGATCCAAAATGGACAAAAAGGTCGCATCATCTGTTCCATCGGCCAATCCAATATCTAAATCAGATTTTTCCTTCCGGTGTGGATAGTTTTTTTCTCCATGCATACTAAACGTAAATACCAATGGATTCGCCTGAAACAATGCTGCCGTTCCATTTCCTTGGTGAACGTCCAAGTCAACAATCAGAACTTTTGTAGCCAACTTATTGGCTAACAAATAATTGGCCGTAATAGCCAAATCATTGAGAATACAAAACCCTTCTCCCCTATCGGCAAAAGCATGGTGAGTACCTCCAGCGATATTCATCCCAATACCAAATTGTTTGGCGAAGCAAGCTGCTTGAACCGATCCCCCTGCTATACAAATTTCTCGCTCGATCAGTGCTCCACTAAGCGGAAAACCAATGGCACGAATTTCTGATTTGGTCAATTCAAGGTTTTTCAAACGCTCCAAATAATGGAAATCATGGGTCGATACTATCCATTCATCAGTTACAAGTTGAGGAACAAAAAAATTTGAATCGTTCACCGTTCCTTCAAAGAGCAATTGCTCTGGGAGCAAACTGTACTTCTCCATGGGGAAGCGATGTCCTTCAGGCAAGGAATGTTCAAAAACAGGCGATAAGGCGATTTTCAGCATAAAAAAAAGCGCTAGTAGATTACTAACGCCAAATACAAATTGATTCTATTGGATTAGTCTTCGTCTTCCAAGTCTTCGTCCTCAGTCATAAATGAATAAAGGGTCTCATCCAAACTCAAGGTATCGTCGTTAAATTCTTGGATAAACTTGGAGATAACTGATTCATCGATTTCTTCCACATTCAAAGACACATCCAATCCTATTCCATAATCGTGATGGGTATCGATATCCAAAAATTCTTGAACTTTTACCGTTTCCTCCTCTTCCATCTCCATAATCAGTTCGGTAATAAACCATCCAATTTCCTCTTCTTCCGGCGTCAAGGGTTTCATGTTCCCATTTTCGTCCTCCTCATAATTGATGGATTTGAAATTGGGGAATTTCTTCGCAGCCTCGTGCTCTGCCAATTCGTATACCTCACTGGCGTGATGTAGGCGAAGGGTGTAGAGCGCGGTATCGTAAATGACTTCCTTCCCTTCGTAATTGCCAATGAAATAAAAGTTGACATACTCTTCAGAATTATCTTCATCGGGAATTATTTTAAAGGGCAATCCACTTTCTTTCAACTCTGCTTTGAGTTCTGCGATTGTTTGGGGGTCAAATCCTGGGTTGGGTAAGTTCATAGGTGGTAGATTTAGGAAATACAAGTTTGGGCTAGGCCCTTAACGAATATGGAGGAATTCCACTAGTTAAAGAAAGAATAGACGAAAAATGTTTCCAAAAAAAATAGATCAAGAATTAGTGAATGATTTGCTACTCAAAGTTGAAGGAGAACAACTTGAATTCAAGCAGCAAATCAATTCCCAAGAAAAAATAGCAAAAACCCTCTCAGCAATGGGGAATTCGACAGGAGGCCTTATCCTAATTGGGGTTTCTGATCAACGAAAAATCATCGGCATTGACCCAGAAGAGGAAAGCTACATGGTGGATAGTGCTAATTTAAACTATTGTTTACCTCAGGCTGATTTGGAACTCCAGGCAATTACGATTAAACCAGAATCTATGTATGAGGAAGAAAAGTACATCCTGCTCGTGATCGTCCACCCAAGTATTGAGGAAACGATCTTTGTAAAGCATCGAGATGGTACCCAAAAAGGATACCGAAGAGTCGGAGACAAAAACTTAGCTTTCTGAATAGAGACTAGTTCCCAAAATACTATTGATGACACTGAGAATAAGCGCAAAAGCCATGGCCCACCAAAATCCATCTACGAAGAACCCTGGCGTCAATTCTGTCGCAAGCAAAACCACGGCCGCATTGATGACCAATAAAAAAAGGCCGAAAGTAATTATGCTCAAAGGTAGCGTTAAGAGCACGAGTATGGGCTTGATGGTGAAATTAATCAGGATGATGACCACCACTAGGATAATTCCAGAAAGCAGGCTGTTGATTTGAACTCCTGTCAGTAGGAAGTCAGCTAAAAATACGGAAATCCATCCAATAAGGACTTTAGAGAGAAAGGATGTGGTTGACGATGAATTTTTCATGGGTTAGCCGTTTTAAAATGGAAGTTGAAAAGAAGAACTAGGGATGGATTTAAGCAGAAAAATTGAAATGCTTTAACTGTAACGATTACTAGATAAAATATAGGAATTTTAATTTAATTTAAATTTTATAGTTCTTTTATTTTTCTGTTTTTAGCATAAAAAAGAATAAAACCCTCACAAAAACCTTAGTTTCCTGACAAAAATCAGTTAAAGGGATTCGGAACCATTGGTGGAATTTTTCTTTTTAGTTTACCCCTTCTCCTATCTTTGCTTAACCATTTAAATTTCTTCCAAGTGATCATTATTCTCTTCTTTCTCCTGCATTGGTATTTCTCTCTCTTCTGCCAAAGCTTTTTTCTTCACCGCTATGCAGCCCACCAAATGTTTGTGATGAACAAATACTGGGAAAAGTTTTTCTACTTTTTTACTTGGATCTGGCAAGGGAGTTCCTACCTCTCCCCTCGAGCATACGCCATTCTGCACCGCATGCACCATGCCTATTCGGATACCCCACAAGATCCGCATAGCCCACACCACACCGAAAATCTATTTACGATGATGTGGAAGACCAAAAATATCTACAACGATTACTTCGGGTTTAAACTAAAGCCAGAAGAACGATTTTCTAAGGATATCCCTGATTGGAACAAATTTGATCGGTTTGCTGATAACATGACCGTCCGAATTGCATGGGGGGTATTGTATGTAGCCATCTATTTCCTTTGCATTTCCTACTTTGAACTTGCTGGCACGCATTGGTGGATGTATTTTCTACTCCCTATCCACTTTTTGATGGGGCCAGTTCATGGAGCCATTGTCAATTGGAGTGGTCACAAGTATGGCTATGCCAACTTTGACAACAATGATAAATCCAAAAATTCCTTGCTTTTAGATGTCTTAATGCTGGGGGAATTGTTCCAGAACAACCACCACAAGCTGCCCAACCGTCCAAATTTTGCGGTGAAATGGTATGAATTTGACCCAACTTACCCGATTGTCAAACTCCTACATGCAACTAAGGTCATCAAATTAAGAACCGTATAAGCCCTCGATATCCAAAGAAAGGTGTTTCTGAAAAGAAGCACCTTTTTTTTTACCAACCCAGCAGAGGGCATCACTGAATGCTCCACTCCTTATTAAGAGTCCATTTAATGACTCCAATAACACTCAACTTAGGTAGTGTAATTCTTCCAATTATTTCCTTCCTACTTTCAAGCCTTTATATTTGTAGCCTAATCCCCAACCCGCAACCATGAATTCATTTATTCAAGAACTGAAATGGAGAGGAATGCTCCAAGACATGACTCCAGATTTAGAAGAGCACCTTTCCAAAGGAATGGCCTCTGCCTATCTGGGTTTTGACCCTACTGCAGATTCCTTACACATTGGGCATTTGGTTGGGGTAATGACGCTTCTTCATTTTCAACGTTCTGGCCACCAGCCTGTAGCCCTTGTGGGGGGTGCCACGGGTATGATTGGAGACCCTTCCTTCAAGTCTGCTGAACGGAATCTATTAGACAAAGCCACACTAGATCACAATGTGGCTTGCATTCAAAAACAACTTTCCAAATTCTTAGATTTTTCCGGGAATCAGCCGAATAAAGCCGCCTTGGTCAATAATTACGATTGGATGTCCCAATTTTCGTTTTTGGAATTTATCCGTGACGTCGGTAAACACATCACGGTAAATTACATGATGTCAAAAGATTCGGTAAAAAGACGGTTGGAAGATGGCAATGGACTTTCATTTACAGAGTTTAGCTACCAACTAATTCAGGGCTATGATTTTTATCATCTCTGGAAAAACGAAAACTGCAGCATTCAACTGGGAGGATCGGACCAATGGGGAAATATTGTCACTGGCACGGAATTGATTCGTCGAATGGGAGGTGGTAGCGCTTTTGCGCTCACCGTACCTTTGATTACCAAAGCGGACGGAACCAAGTTTGGGAAAACAGAGGGAGGATCCGTTTGGCTCGATCCTGAAAAAACCTCTCCTTATGCCTTCTATCAGTTTTGGTTGAATGTATCCGATGAGGATGCAAGCAAATACATCCGCATTTTTACCGTGCTTGACCAGAATACCATTGAAAGTTTAGAAAAAGAGCATGCAGAAGCTCCTCATTTACGACTTTTGCAAAAAGAAATTGCCAAAGAAGTAACCTGTATGGTTCACAGCAAAGAAGAATACGAGATGGCAGTGAAAGCCTCAGAGATTCTTTTTGGCAAATCCTCTACTGAGGACTTGGCTTCACTCGACGAACGCACCTTTTTGGCCGTATTCGAGGGTGTTCCTCAAGTACAACTAAGTCAGGCAGTTTATTCCAACCTTGAAAATGTGCTGGATTTGGTGTCTGAAAAAACGGACTTCAAACTTTTTCCTTCCAAAGGTGAAGCACGGAAAATGATCCAAGGTGGTGGTGTCAGTATCAACAAAGAAAAAGTGGACGACCCACAAGGCCCTGTTACCTATACACTACTTCAAGGAAAATATTTGCTAGTTCAAAAGGGGAAGAAAAACTACGTAATTGTAGAAGTTGTTGCCTAACAATAGGCATTGACTCATCCCTAGCCAAAAATTAATGATGAATTAATAACATTTGACTCCCAGTCAAACGTTATTTTTTTGACTAGGATTTAATACATTTGAATTCAGATAATTTTTCCATTTTGTATCCATGGCAGGCGAAAAAAATAAAGAAAAACTCATTTTAGATGCTGCAGTATCCTTATTTACTGCCCAAGGTTTTGCGGCTACTCGCATGGAGGATGTAGCAAAAAAGGCAGGAATCAGTAAAGGCCTCACCTATTTTTACTACAAAAACAAGGAAGATCTATTTATGGCACTTACAAAAAAGGCATTTGAGGAACTTAAAGACGAGTTCAGAGAATCCCTTCGTGCCAAAGGCAAGAATGGATTGGAAATGCTTACAGACTTGGTTCAACGGATCTGGTCTTTTTCAAAGGAAAAGCCCGTTTACTACCAATCCATCATCCATTTTTTGGATTTGATGAAAAAGTATACCACCCCAGAATTAAAGTCTCAAATCAATCCCCTGATTCTAGATTCCATTCATTTTCATAAACTTTTGGAATTGCAATTGGAACCAACACGATTGGGAATCCAAATGGTCTCCCAAGGAATAAAAGACGGCAGTATTCGTCCGGAATTGCAACCAGAAATCACTTTTTATACGATTTGGAGCATGGCCTTGGGTTACGAAAAAATGGACGGACCTATCTCCTTTGAAGGCAAAGAAACGAAAGTAAGTCACGAAGCTTGGCAACGTGGCTTTCTTAAATTGATGCAAGACATGCTCAAAGGAACCATTCAAGCTACCAAACCGCAGGTTGTTCAGGCTAGTTTATTCTAAAAAAAAAGGGGCGAAAGCCCCTTATTTATTACCTGCTTTTCCACAATTCTTTCAATTGCTTACCGTTGACCAATAATACAAATCGAACTGGGTTTGGGATAAGGACAATTCGCATATCCACTTTACCGAGTTGGTCAGATTCTATGGGAACTCCTTGCTCTCCGCTTACCTCATACGTAATGCTCCCTTTTGCATCTGGAAGCATTTCTTGGTAGGTATTTGCTAAATAGGCTGTTGGAAGTAAAATATCAGTATCCGATTTTAACTTGGTATATATTTTTTCCAATTCAGGAGCCAAGACATCCTCGTAATGTTCGTTAAAGTCATCTTCCAGGTCGTGTAATTGCTCCTCTAAATCGTCGTAATTTTCATCACTGTATTCCAAAGCACTTAACTGGATTCGCTGCTTTACAATTTCAGTAAGCTCTTGGTCAATTTTCTCCCAATTCATGGTAATTCTCTTAGTTATTCGGTTGCAAATATGGCGATAATCCTAAAAATAGCGGTTCCATTGAACCAACTATTCGCTCACAAGTAGGATTTTTCCGTTTCTTCCCGCTTTTTCATACGCATCTAAAGCGGCTTTAAATTCGGATAAAGGATAGGTTGCAGCTACATCTACCTTTGAATTATCCTGCATCAAAAACCCAAATACCCGTTGGAAAGCCTTCATCCGTTGTTCGGCAGAAAGTTCCTCAATCCAAGTACTCAACCAGAATCCCTCGATACGAAGATTTTTAAAAATCAACAAACCACTATTAATGGAGAGGTTTTCTAGAGCAAGTGCACCAAAAACAAGCATGCGCCCTTTTTGCTTGAGACAGGACAAGGCCTTCACACCCAAATCCCCTCCAACTGCATCAAAGACCACATCTACACCCACTTCAGTTTTCTCAAAAATCACCTTCGACAATTTTTCAGTGCTGGTATTTATCACTAATTCTGCTCCTAAATCGATCAACAATTGTTTCTGAGATTCATGGCGAACAGTCGCCGCCACACGAATGCCCTTCGCTTTAGCCATTTGAATAGCGAATTTACCGAATGCAGATGCTCCTGCTGTGAGTAATAACCATTGACCAGCCTGTAACCCTGCCTCCTCAATCATCCCATAGGCTGTCATTGGATTGACAAAAGCCTGACAGGCTATCTCATCCGACATCTGTGCTGGAATTGGGATAACCATAGCGGCCGGAACACAAACATATTCTTTCCAGGTGCCAATCGCCGTAAACATCACTCGTGTGCCTACGGCTACTTTTCCTGCTTCATCTCCTTTTTCTACTACCCCACTGGCTTCAAATCCGGCACTACTGGGGAGTTTTGGGGTAATCCCATACATCCCACGTACAAACATGATATCTGAAGGGTTGATATTTCTGGCTTTCACTCGAATCAGCACCTCATGTGCCTTTGGTTGAGGAATTTCACTTTCCTTGAGATACAAGACTTCCTGTGGTGTGCCAGTTTGATCAAAAATTAATTCTTTCATACGTGTAGAAAAAAGAGATAATGTGGGATAATTAGTGAATTTGCTTGGCCCACAAGTTAC
>CAYNIK010000050.1:5829-7662 GCA_964397145.1 uncultured Limnohabitans sp. | reverse complement strand
AAACCCGGTGAAGCCTACTGGCAAAATGCCGCAGACTACCAAATCGAAGTCGCACTGGATGAAGCAAACCATACCCTATCGGGCAAGGTAAGCATCACCTACACCAACAACAGCCCTGAAGCCCTAGACTTCATCTGGCTCCAGTTGGAGCAAAATAGATTTACCCCTACCTCCAGAGGTACCCTGACCACTCCTGTGCAAGGCAACCGATACAATGGGGACGTAGACGGTGGCTACCAAATTGCCAATGTACAAGCCAAAGTGGGTCCAAAGGGAGCCAACTCAAGCAAGCACCTGATTGAGGACACCCGCATGCAGGTTTGGTTTGCTGAACCCATCCCTGCCAAAGGGGGAAAAGCAACTGTCTCCATGGACTTTTCCTTCAAAGTGCCTCAAAAAGGCATGGACCGAATGGGAAGACTGAAAGTGAAAGACGGCTGGATCTACGCCTTTGCACAGTGGTATCCCAAAGTGGCTGTCTTTGACGAAACCGAAGGATGGAACATCGAGCCCTACCTGGGCGCTGGTGAATTCTACTTGGAGTATGGCAATTTTGACTACAAGGTTACGGTACCTTACAACCACATCGTCGTGGGATCAGGCAAATTGATGAACCCCACCGAAGTACTGAGCAAGGAATTGCAAACCCGCTATGCAAAAGCAGCACAAAGCGAAGAAACAGTTTACCTAGTTTCTCCTGAAGAAATTAAAAACACGCAACTCACCCGTCCTAAGCAGAGCGGCATGGTCACCTGGCATTTCCGCATTCAAAATGCGCGCGACGTGGCCTTCGGTACCTCAGACTCCTTTATCTGGGATGCTTCACGCATCAACTTGCCTAGCGGCAAAAAGGCGCTCGCACAGTCTGCCTACCCCATCGAAAGTAATGGACAAGATGCCTGGACACGCTCTACTGAATACAGCAAGGCGTCCATCGAATACTACTCCAAGCAATGGTATGAATTTCCGTACGAAACGGCGACCAACGTGGCTGCAGAAATCGGCGGCATGGAATACCCAGGACTTAACTTCTGCCACTACCAGTCCAAAGGAGAATCGCTTTGGGGCGTGACCGACCACGAGTTTGGACACAACTGGTTTCCAATGATTGTCGGCACCAACGAGCGCCGATACGCCTGGATGGACGAAGGCTTCAACACCTTCATCAACCACTACAGTTCCAATGCATTCAATAACGGAGAGTATCCGTCTACCCTTCAACAAACCCGTAATTTCAACAACTACTTCACCAACGATAACCGGGAAGGAATTGACAATTATCCAGATGTGGTCGATACCCGTAACCTGGGCATGGTAGCCTACATGAAGCCGGCTATTGGCTTGGTGATGCTTCGCGAATACATCCTTGGTCCAGAGCGCTTTGACAATGCCTTCCGTTCGTACATCAAGACTTGGGCATTCAAGCACCCACAACCCGGTGACTTCTTCAACCACATGGAAAATGTAGCCGGAGAAAACTTATCCTGGTTCTGGAAGGGTTGGTTTTATGGCAATGGCAACATTGACCTCGGCATCAACTCCGTACAGCCTTATGGTGAAAATCACGTGATCAGCTTGGTGAATAAAGGAGATTTCCCGATGCCAGTAACCCTTGAAATCACCTACGAAGACAACTCGTCCGAACGGGTCAACTTGCCTGTGGAAATCTGGCAGCGTGGAGACACCTGGACTTACCTCCACAAAGGAAGCAAGAAGATCAAGCAGGTGGTCATCGACCCCGATAAGGTCACCACAGACATCAACTTGGGCAACGACAGCTGGCCTGTCCAAATCTACAAGTAAACAAAAAGGTCCCGCACATGCGGGACCTTT